>CAKZRD010000031.1 GCA_937143345.1 uncultured archaeon | reverse complement strand
ATCTTATTAAATGGTCCTGAAATAATGTCGAAGTTTTACGGAGAATCAGAAAAAAAAGTTAGGGACATTTTCGAAGAAGCGAGCAAAAACTCTCCAGCAATAATTTTTATAGATGAAATTGATGCTATCGCACCGAAAAGAGAAGAAGTAACTGGGGAAGTTGAAAGAAGAGTTGTTTCCCAATTATTAACAATGATGGATGGGCTTCAATCAAGAGGAAAAGTTATTGTTATTGGAGCAACAAACAGACCAAATGCTTTAGACCCTGCATTAAGAAGACCTGGAAGATTTGACAGAGAAATTGAAGTTGGTGTTCCTGATAAAGAAGGAAGATTACAAATTTTAAAGATTCATACTAGGGGAATGCCATTAGAAGCCCCTTTTTATCTAGACATAGCTAGAAAGGTCATAGAAGAGGAAAAGAACGAAATAGGTTCTTCTAAACTGGATGCTAGAACAACCAACGCAAATAACGAAATAAAGAAGATAAAAGAAGAATCTCTCGAACTAGAAAAAATGCTTGGGGTCTTAACTAAAGAGATTTCAGATTTGGAAAGCGATTTGGATAAACTCAAGGAAAGGGAGAAAGATCTGTATGAAAAAGACCCTCTAAAGATTTCTAATTCTTTAACAAATCTTCGAAAGCAGATATCTTCTATTGAAAAATCCATTGCCTTAAAAACTAAAGAAAAAAAGGAACTTAGTAAAAAGATAAGAATAAACGAAAAAAGAATCGAGTCTCTTCATTCAGATATTACCAACGATAAAAAACAAATCTCTTTGATAAAAAAATCCGAAAAGTTATCCAAATTGTCTGAATTACTCAATTTATCTGAAAAATCCTTAGAGTTCGCTCTTTTTGGTTTAACCGGGAAACAACTTATTCGAATAATCGATATTTATCTGGAAAATCTTTCTTCTGGAGATAAGTCTAATATTGATAAAGAGGCTCTTCTCACGCATCTTCAAGGAGATTCGCCTTATAACTTTTTTGATCCCAAATTTAAGGTTCTTGAAGATTATTCAAAAAATTTTAAACTTACTAAGAAGTTTATTAAAGAAAAAATAATTCCCTCCCTAGACAAGAACAGGGAATCAGAAGTTATAGAATACCTGGAGTATTTGATAAAGAACTTTGTGGAAGAGGATTTAACTGCTGAGATTTTTTCCGGTTCGGTCGATGAAAATCTGAAAAATGAATTAAAAACGAGATTTTTGGAGAAAATGAAAGATGAAATTGCTACAAAAACACATGGTTTCGTCGGGGCTGATTTACAAGCACTAACAAAAGAATCTGCCATGTCAACACTAAGAAGAAATTTAGATAAATTTAATCTTGATAAGGATGAAGCAATACCTGAAAAAGTTCTTCAGTCTTTAAAAATTACAAAAGATGATTTTGAAAATGCTTTAAAGGTTGTAAGACCTTCTGCTATGAGGGAAGTTCTAGTTGAAACCCCAAATGTCAAATGGGAAGATGTTGGCGGAATTGAAAACACTAAAAGAGAATTAAGAGAAGCAATTGAATGGCCTTTAAAATATCCTGAATCTTTCAAAAGAATGGGAATTAGATCTCCGAAAGGAGTTTTACTCTACGGACCGCCTGGAACTGGAAAAACACTTTTAGCAAAAGCTGTTGCGAATGAAAGCGAAGCAAATTTCATACAGGTTAAAGGTCCAGAATTATTAAGCATGTGGGTCGGAAAATCAGAAGAAGGAGTAAGAAAAGTTTTTGAAAGAGCGAGACAGGTTTCGCCTTGCGTTATTTTCTTCGACGAAATAGATTCTTTGGCTGGAAGAAGAGGTCTTCATGAATGTGGTTCAAAAGTTACTGAAAGTGTTTTAAATCAATTGCTCGTAGAAATGGACGGAATAGAAGAGTTATCTAATGTCATCGTAGTTGGAGCAACAAACAGACCAGACATTTTAGATCCTGCTTTGTTGAGACCTGGAAGATTTGACAGAATTGTTTTTGTTCCTGTCCCAGATGAAAAAGGAAGATTAGAAATCCTAAAGATTCACACAAAAAATACCCCAATAGAAAACAAAGAAAAAATTATTGAAAAACTTTCAAAAGAAACAGAAGGTTATACTGGAGCAGATATTGAATCTCTTGTAAGAGAAGCTGCAATGCTTGCGTTGAGAGAGAACAAAGATGCAAAAGAGGTTAAAGAATCTCATTTCAAGAAAGCAATGGAAAAAGTTGCCCCTTCTGTAACAAGAAATGACTTAGAAAGATATAAGAGTATAGAGAAAAAATATTTAAGAAGCGCAAAATCTGCTCTGCCAGAAACAAGTTACACTGGATAAAATTTAAAAAATTTCTAAGAACAAAAGAATTTTATTTGGTTATTTGTAGTAAAGAAGAAAATAAATTATATACTTTTAAAAATACAAATCTTGAAAAAAAAGAAAAAATACCTTTATTGATGAAAACATACATTTTAGAAGTTTATTCATTAAAAGAAAATGGAGAAGCAGAAATTCTCGGTAAATATCATTTGAGTGATGGAAAAATTTCTATCGGAAGAAGTGGTGGTGATCAATGTTCTTTTTCAAATGGAATATTGGGGATAAATTCTCCCCATGTCTCCAGGCATCACGCAGATATTATTCTTTCAGAAAGAGATATTGAGTATATAGACGAAGGAAGCACAAATGGAAGCTACCCAATTCAACAAGGGGAAATACTAAACGAGAGAATAAAAAGAGTAAAGGGAAATTCCTTAGAGGTAGTTTTAGCTAATAGTTTTTTCATTAGAGTATTCCAAGAAGAAAAAAGATCTACACAAAAAATTTCCTTACCAGAAGAACTTTATACAGAAGGAAGGCGACCTAAGATAAGAAGAATAATAATTAAAAGATCGAAATAATAAACAATAGAAGAATGTTGACAAGTTATTTCCTTATCCTTGTTAAAGAGTAAAAAAATATTTAGAAATTTTTAGAAACCAAAACAATTAAAAATAGTAAAAATTTTAACTAAAAGAGGTGATATGGCAAAAGTTATTTCTTTTGTTTCTGTAAAAGGTGGAGTCGGAAAAACAACAATCTCTTTGGAAATTGCGATTTGCTTAGCGAATGAATTTAATAAAAGAGTTCTTCTTATCGACGGAAACATCTCTGCGCCAAACATAGCCCTTTATTTAGATTTAACTCATAAAAATTCATTACAGGATTTGTTAAAAGGAGAAAGTTTTCAAAGAACAGTTTATGAAAGTTATAATGTAGATGTTGTGCCTGCAGCCTTAGAACACTACGATCAAACAGATATTTTTAGATTAAGAAGAATAATTGAAAAAGTTAAAAATAAATACGATTTTATAATCATAGATTCTTCTCCCCATTATTCTGAAATGATTCCGATAGTTGCCGCCTCTGAAATGATCTTCATTGTAACTACACCTGATAAAATAACTTTAACAACAAGTTTGAAAGCTGCAAGATTGGCAAAATCCCAAGGAACTCCTATAGAAGGAATAATAATAAATAGGGTCAAAAATGTTCCTTACGAAGTCAGTTGTGAAGAAGTTGAGTGGGCTTCATCTCTCCCTGTTTTAGCAAAAATTCCAGAAGAGAAAAAAATAACTGAGTGTATTTTTTATAAACAACCTTTAATTATTAAAGAACCGAGGAGCAAAGCAGCAGAAGAAATAAGAAATTTAGCGCAAGCTTTTTCTGGAGAAGAAAAAAAGACTAATTGGTTTTTAAGAAAAATTTTAAAAAACAAAGAAGCTTTTATGAGAAGAGAACAAGTTAATAGGGAAATTTTAAGAAGAAAATTTATGATATAAAAATTAACAATGAAAAAAATAAAAACTTTCTTGATTGATTTCAAAGAATTTCTAAAAGAGTATAAAGTTATTGAACTGGCAATAGCAATAATAATAGGTCTCGCGATGAATAATTTTGTTAAATCTCTTGTTGATAATATTATAATGCCTTTAATAACTCCTTTCATCCCTAACGGATCTTGGCAAACAGCAACTTTGAATTTTTGGATATGGAAAGGAATTGCATGGGGGCAATTTTTATCTTCGCTGATTTATTTCTTAATAATCGCATGGGTTGTTTTTCTTATAGCAAAATTTATTTTAAAAGAAGAAAAATCTATAAAAAATAAATCCGTAAATAACTAAAAAATGAATAAAGATGACGACGTTTTTTTTACAAAAGAACAAATAGAAAAAATAATAAAAAAATATCCAACTCCGTTCCACATATATAGCGAAAAATTAATAAGAGAAAATGCTAAAAAATTAAACAAATATTTTTCTTGGGTTAGGGGAAGAGGATTCAAAAATTTTTTCGCAGTGAAAGCTTGCCCAAATCCTTTCATAATGGAAATAGTTAAAGAAGAAGGAATGGGGGCTGATTGTTCTTCTTTGCCTGAATTAATGTTAGCAGAAGCTATCGGACTAAAAGGTGAAAATATAATGTTTACATCGAACAACACGCCAGAAATAGAATACAAAAAAGCATTTGAACTTGGTGCGATAATCAATCTCGACGACATAACACACATTTCTTTTCTTGAAAAAACATTAAGAAAACTGCCCAAAATTATTTGTTTTAGATACAATCCAGGACCATTAAGAAAAACATCTAAAGGAAATGTTATAGGTAACCCGGAAGAAGCAAAATACGGGCTTACAAAAGAACAATTGTTTGATGCATATAGGATAATGAAAAATAAAGGAATAAAAAGATTCGGTCTTCATACAATGATTGCCTCGAACGAATTAAGAGAAGAAGCTTTTGTCGAAACAGCAAAAATGCTCTTAAATCTTGTTGTTGATATAACAAAAAAACTCGGGATAACTTTCGAATTCATTAATTTGGGCGGAGGTATAGGTATTCCTTATAAACCAGAACAAAAAGAAGTTGATTTGAATAATATTTCAGAAGAGATAAAAAAAATCTACGAAGAAAAAATAACAAAAAACAACCTGCCTGACATAGCTATTTTAATGGAAAACGGAAGAATGGTTACAGGTCCATTTGGTTATTTAATAACAAAAGTTATTCACGAAAAACATATTTACAAAGATTATGTTGGCGTAGATGCTTGTATGGCAAATCTTATGAGGCCTGGAATGTATGGTGCTTATCACCACATAACAGTTCTAGGGAAAGAAAATAAACCTCGCACTCACAAATACGATGTTGTTGGTTCTCTTTGTGAAAACAACGATAAATTTGCTATTGACAGAATGCTCCCAAAAATAGAAATCGGAGATTTATTAGCAATACATAATTCGGGAGCACATGGTTATGCGATGGGCTTTAATTACAATGGAAAACTAAGAAGTGCTGAGCTTTTGCTAAAAGAAAACGGAGAAGTAAAATTAATTAGAAAAGCTGAAACTCCCAAGGACTATTTTAAAACTTTTAATTTTCCTGGTTCAAAATACTCTTTTTTAGCAAAAAATTAATATAAAAAATTATTCTAAAACTGCTTTTATTCTTCTAACTCCTGCACTTGATGACTCTTCTTTAAGAATTTTAAATTTACCTAACTCTCTTGTGTTTTTTATATGTGGACCAGCGCAAATCTCTTTTGAAAAATCTCCAATAAAATAAACCTTAACTTTTTCTCCATATTTAGATTCAAAAACTCCTTGCGCGCCGATTTTTCTCGCTTCCTCTAAACTCATTTGCTTAAAATAAACATCTAAACATTCCTGAATCTTCTTATTAACTAAATCCTCAACTTTTTTTAATTCTTCATCTGTTAATTTTCTCGGAAAGTTAAAATCAAATCTTAATCTTTCAGGAGTTATGTTGCTTCCTTTTTGAAAAATGTTTTTGTCATTCAAAACAATTCTTAATGCTTCATTTAACAAATGCGTCGCTGTGTGGAGTTTTTTTGTTTTTTCTGAATCATCGACTAGCCCGGACTTAAAAACTCCTGAAGAAAAAGTTCTACTTAATTCTTGGTGTTTTTTCATTTCCTCATAAAAAGATTTTTCATCAACAACAATTCCGTTTTCTTTTGCCAATTCGATCGTTAATTCCAAAGGAAAACCAAAACTTTGATATAACAAAAAAGCATTTTTTCCAGAGATAATTTTTGAATTGTTTGAAATTTTTTCAAACTCTTTCATTCCTTTTTCAAGAGTTTCTAAAAATCTTTTTTCCTCTTTTTCTAACTCTTCTAAAATAAAAATTTTGTTTTTAGTTAAAATTTCATAATCATCGTAAATACTAAAAACAGCCAAAGAAACTTTTTTTGTAAAATCTTTTATTCCAAGAACTCTTCCAAATCTTATTGCTCTTCTTATTAATCTTCTTAAAACATAACCTTTCTCGACATTGCTCGGCAAAACTCCGTCGCCTAAAATAAATACTGCTGCTTTTAGATGATCTGAAATAATTCGCATCGCTTTTGTTTCTTCTTCATTTTCTCCATATTTTTTTCCTGAAACTTCTTCTATTTTTTTTATTATTTCTCTCCATGCATCGGTCAAATAATTGTCGTCGAGATCGTTCAAAACAGCGAGAGTTCTTTCCACTCCTCCACCAAAATCAATATTTCTTAAAGATGCTTTTTTATAATTTCCTTCCCTGTCTTTAACATATTCCATAAAAACATCATTACCAATTTCAACCCAGTTTTTGTCTTTAGGATCAAATTTTTTCGGAAGTTTTTTTCCTATATAAAAAAATTGTTCAGTACAAGGACCGCATGGACCTGCTCCAGCTGTTTCCCACCAATTATCTTCCTCCCCAAGCAAAGAAATTCTCTCTTCTTTTAAACCGAGTTTTTTCCAAATATCAAAAGTTTCTTTGTCCATCGGAGCTATTTTATTCCCTTTGAAAACAGAAACAGCATACTTTTCGAGAGGAATTTTTAAAATATTTGTGTGAAATTCAAAAGTCATTTTTATAGCTTCTTCTTTCCAATAATCATTCAAACTCCAATTTCCAAGCATTTCAAAAAAAGTGTGATGATATGAATCTCCAACAGAATCTATATCTCCTGTTCTCACACATCTCTGGACATTGCAAAGCCGTTTTCCTAATGGGTGTTTTTCTCCGAGCAAGAAAGGAATTAAAGGATGCATTCCTGCTGTTGTAAAAAGAACAGAAGGATCATTCTCAGGAACTAGAGAAGAATTTAAAACTTCTTTATGATTTTTGCTTTTAAAATATTCTAAATATTTTCTTATAAGTTCTTTTCGAATTATCATTTTTTACAAAAGAAAAAAGAATTTTTAAGTTTATCTTAATTCGCTATTTTTAAAAAATTCTATTCTTCTTTAATTAAGAGAAATTTTTCATCTAAATTTTCTTTTGTTAGTATTTAAACCAATTAACCTAAATGCACTCCGTCGTTTTTCTTTCTTGGAATAATGTGAAAATGTAAATGATTAATAATTTGTCCTGCTACTGCAAAATTATTTTGAACAAGATTAAAACCTTCGCATTTTGTCTCTTTCTGTATTTTAAAAAAAACCTCTTTCGCAGTGTTTATTAACTCGTTTCCTAAAAGATTTGGAAAATCAAGAAGATTTTTGTAATGTTTTTTAGAAATAATTAAAGAGTGTCCTTCTGAAATAGGGTGAATATCTCTTATAGAAATAAAATTTTCACTTTCAAAAAAGATCTCTGATGGAATTTCTTTTCTTACTATCTTACAAAATAAACAATCTTTTTCTTCCATAAAGATTAAAAAAACAATTAGTTAATAAACTTTGCGTTGGGCCTGTAGTTTAATGGTAGAGCGTCTGGCTGGCAGTCAGGAGATCCGAGTTCGATTCTCGGCAGGTCCATAAAAGTCATTAAAGAAATAATCTAGAAAATCATTTAAACCATATTTTATTTAAACTTTAATGGCACACAGATGCGTTCATTGTGGAAAAATTATTGAAAAAGCCTCTGATGAACTTTTAAAAGGTTGTTCTACCTGTGGAAGCAAGTTTTTTTTCTACATTAAAGACGAAAAAATTTCTAGTTTGAAAGAAGAAAAAGAAATAACTTCTCTTCCTGAAAAAGAAAAAAAGGAGATGGAAGAAGAGGCAAGAAAAATCTTAGGAGTCGAAGATGAAGAAGAGCCAGTTATATTGGACTTGGAATCTATTAGAGTTTTAGGAAAAGGTAAGTATGAAATAGATATAATTTCTTTAATGAATAAAAAACCTATAATAATAAAAATCCAAGAAGGAAAATATATAATTGACCTTTTTTAAATTCTTATTCTTTGCTGTTGAGTGTTACGCCACTTCTGTAAAAAATGTTTTTGTCATTGGTATTAGGAAAGAGAAGGTTAAAGCAGCATTATTTCCTAGCTGGTTTGTTAATCTTGTCCACGAAAATTTTTTAAAGAAGAAGTTTCTTCTATATTATAATCCCACCAACAAAATAAATTTTGTCTTTAAAACTATTGATTTATTTTATTTAAATTTCTCTTTATTACCTCTTCATTCTATCCAAACTCAAAGTGAAACTCC
>CAKZRD010000030.1 GCA_937143345.1 uncultured archaeon | reverse complement strand
TTGGAGTTTTAGGCACTCTAAGGGGTGCAATTAAATCATTAAGAATAAGAAAAAAGCCTCCTATTTATGAAGAAAAAGTTACCGATGTTTCTCATATTGTACCAAAGTCTCTTCCAGTTCCTGAAAAAGCAATTACTCCTTCAAAACCTATTGTAACAAAACCTATTGAAACTATTTCTCCTGTAGTGTCTACTATTGAAAAAACAGTTGCTAAAATTACTCCTGAACCAATAAAGATGCCTGACGAGATTAAATTACCTTCTGAAATTAAAGAAACGACGAAAAATGTAGAAGAACTTATATCAGAAGGAGAAGCTGAAACAACAAAACTTCCTGATTATTTAAAGAAAATTACTAAAGCACAAATAGAAGAAGAATACGGTATAAAATTTGAAGCAACAAAAGTTCCAGAAATTGATAATAAAGTTAACTGGATAAAAGCGATAGAAACAGAAAATTTAGCAAAATTACAAATTCAAAAAGTAGAAGAAAGATTAACTGCATTAGTCGAAAAAGATAACTTCATAAAAAGTAAAATAGGAGATATACGACCTTATATAAGAAATATATCGGGTAGTTCTTTAGTAGAGGAATTTAGAACTGCTGTTCCACGACATAGAAGAACTTTAAGAAAAATGGCTTTTAATTTTAAAGAAGTAGCTTCTGTGTTAGGAATATCTGAACAAGATTTATTAGAATATTTACGAACTCATTATAGAGAACTAAAAGAAGCTTGGAAAGAAGCAAAAGCATTAGGAATAGATAAAAAATTAAAAGAAAAATTATATCCTCAAAAAGTAAAAATTCCTACAAAGCCTCTTGTAACTCCCCCACCACCTGAAATTACAGAAGCACCTGTTGTAGCACCGCCAGAACTTCCTACTTTTGATGATATAATAGATGAATTACAACAAATAGCACCTATAACATATAGAATTTTAAATGAATATCCTCGTGGCATTTTTCCTAAAGTAAAATATGGTAAACAATTAAAAACTATACATAAAGTAATAGTAAATCTTGATAGTTTAATAAATTTATCGGATGTAGCAACTGAATTTGAAATGGATACTTCAACTCTTGTAAAAATATTAGAACAAGAAAACAAAAAATTAAATACTTGGATACAAGATATATATAAAAGATATGGCGAACGAATAGATGAAATAATAGAAAAAGCAAAGACAAAACCTATTTCAGAAAATAATTTGGATATTATAGAAACTATTCAATTACAAGCAGAAAATATAACCCCTATATTAGAAAAAGAGTTGGAAATACAAGAAGATATTATACTTCAAAATGAATTAAAAAAAATACCTAATGAAGTTCCTCTTGAAGGATTTCATAATGTTTCTAAAAAAGAAATAGAAGAAGTAATAACTCCTAAACCACCATCTAAAAAAGCAGAATATATCATAAATGTTCTTGCGGCAAACAAAGAATGGACGGATAAATATGTAGGCAAAGTGCCTAAATTTGGAGAAGAATTAACTTTACAAAATTTTGAAGATTTTTTCCGAAAATATTATATGACAGTAAAAAATTGGTATTTGAGGTCTGGAAAGGCAATAAATGAGTTAGAGGCTGAAGATAAAGCAAGTGATGCTTTTTTAGAAATTTATAGAAGATTAGAACGAAAAGAAACTAAACAACGAAAATTACAAAGAATAGTAGAAACAAAACATAAGCCTACTCCGCCTCCTTCTCCAGTAACAGAACAAACAAAAAAAATAATAGAAGAATCTGAAATGCCTACTTTAACTGAAAAAGAAGAATATGCTTTATTTATGGAGACGGATTCTAGAGATGAAGTAATAAAAAAAGTAAGTGAAAATGAATATCAACTACTTCAAAATACTATTGGAGATAAAATAAAAGCAACTTCTAGACAAAAAAATCTTATTTTTTTATTAAGGAGAGTATTTCCAGAAAAAGTATATTCCGAATATTTTAAAGATTATATATCTGGAATTTCTAAATCTGATACTGCTTGGCGAAAATACTTAAAAGCAAATACTCCAGAAGGTAAGACTTCTGTAAAAGCTTTAACTTCAAATGAAGCTTCTCAACTGATAAAAACTATGATAGAAGATTTAAAAAAAGCAGGAGTAGATATTAGTAATTTTATAAAAAATCTTCCCCCTGAATTGAGACGACCTACATTTGCTAACTGGCTTTTTAATTCTTCAAGAGAAATTTCATTTTGGGAATATTATTTTGGGGGACCTCAATTTATTGTTCCCGAAGTTTATGGTGCTGTCACTCAGGCACAAATAGAATATCATCAACTCGCAAAAACTGCTATGAATTATTTAGAAAAATGGCGTAATAAATTAACAATTGCTTTTGGTGAAAATTACGACGACAAACGGATTACGTCAATAATTGAAGGAATAATAAAAGAAGAAGATGCGCATCCTATAGAGTTGGAAGTAGTTAGAGAATATTTGGAATATGCGAAATGGTGGGCTGATTTATTAAAATTACCTCCAGAAAAGCGAATTGCTCGTTATTATCCCCATATATTTCCAAAATCATTTTGGGATAATTATGCCAGGAGAATAACAAAAGAAGATATGGAACGGATAGGACGCTATTTAAGGCACGAAGCAACTTCTGAAGATATAAAAAAAATGTCTTATGAATCTTGGAATGTTATAAGAGATATTATAAATGAAGTTTTGATGAGTGGAGAAATAAAAGTGCCAAATATAAAAAATTTAGTTAAACAAATATTTAATCCCCATTTATTAGAAAGAAAAGGTGTGCCAGGATACATATTAGATTTCTTCACTACTGAAATGATTTATGCACATAGATGCGCTAAAAAAGTCGCTTACGATAAAGTTGTAGATTTAGCAAGAAATCAAATATTACCTACATATCCTCATCGTCGTAGAATATATGCTACAGAATATTTACAAAATGTATTAGGTCAATGGCATCCTTTATTCCCAAATTCATTTAGAGTTTCAGATTCTATAAAAGGATTTTATTATCGTTTAATGTTATATTTTGCTTTTGATAGTGCTTTAGTAAATTTATCACAAACAGGATTAACTACAATGCCTACTTTTGGAATATTAAATACAATAAGGGGATTAAGAAATTTTATAAAAAAGGGTGGCAAAATGACTTTAGAAGATGCTGCTGTATTAAAACAAATTGACACAGTAATTACACAAGAATTTACAAGTTTTCCGTCTATAATTAAAGGAACAATACAAGAAATAATAAAAACAGTTGATAAAACAGGTTTTTCTCTTTTTCAACTTGCAGAACTTGTAAATAGAGGAATTGCCGCACACGCTGGTTTGATTTATTATTTAAATAAAGGTAAATTTCCTTTAGAAGCCATGAATTTAGCTGCTGAATTTACAGACAAAACTGCTAACGCAATTTATTCTTTAGCTGCCGCTTATACTCAATATACTTATGGGGCTGCAGGAACAAATCCTCTTTTATATCGTAATCCTTTATATAGGTCTTTTGCTTTTATTTCTTTTCCTTCAAGTTTTGCTTTAGCCAAATATACTGTCAAGTAACCTAATTGTGCAGGGTCCCATAGAATACCGACATCCAGTGACCCATCTTCTAAATATGGCTTGGAATCAGTCGGCAGTGAAGTACCAACTACTGCTATTTTATTCTGCAAGCCTTTTTCTTGGACAGCTTGAGCAGCGCCAAGAGGACCAGGAGTGCTCATACCAATGATACCTTTTAAGTTAGGATAAGCCTTGATAAGCTCAAGACCCTTCTGGTAAGCAAGCTGTTGTTTTTCATCAGATGGAACCTTATCAGTAACAAGTTTTAAGT
>CAKZRD010000029.1 GCA_937143345.1 uncultured archaeon | reverse complement strand
TATATGGCGAAGAAGAGCGATTTATTTCTAAAACAGAAAAATTATTAAATACTAATGTGTTGTTTATGACTGCGTCAAAAGAGAAATTTAAATTACGTGAGAAAAAATATCCTCCGAGAGAAAAACTTGCTAAAAAAATTATAAAAAAAAATAAAACTAATAAATTTACTTTAACCTTTTTAACAAAATTTTTTTTCACTCTCTTTTTCATAACATTTTAAGAAAAAAGAAGTTTATAAATTTAATTTTTATATTATAAATTCATTAAATTTAAATATTCTCTTTTTTTAAAAATTTTATGTCCCGATAGCTCAGTAGGTAGAGCATGCGGCTGTTAACCGCAGGGTCAGAGGTTCGAGTCCTCTTCGGGACGTTCCTCACTAAAAAAAACGCTCATGCTTTCAGCCACTTCTTTTTGTTTTTCTAAGAAATCTTTCAAATTAAATTTTTCAAAAGAATAAGCTTTTCCTCCTTCAAAAAATATTTTCTTATGAAATTTTTTAAAGTTCTTAACCGCCCAACTAATCTCTTTTTTTGGACCGTAAATTTTTATTTTATCATTCAAACACAAAGAAAAAAAAGCCTTAGCTCTATTTTTTCCTAAAAAGATAAATTTTGAATCTACAACTTCTTGTTTTTTTTTGTTAAATTCTTTTTTAAGAAAATCAAAAAATTTTTTCATTTTTGTCGCTGCAACATCTTCTTTTTTCTTTGAAGAAGTTAAAGAAAGAATTAACAAATACAAATTTTTTTCTTTTGATTTTTTTATAAACTCTTTCTCATCAAAAATTTTTTTCTGAAAAAATTCAATCGAAGGTTTTTTTAAAAATTTTTCTGCTCTTTCTTTTAATTTGAAAAAGTTTTCTTCAGAAAGCCCAGCACAGAGATTTCTATATTTATAAACCGGATCAATTAAAATTAAAGGAGAAAGAATTTTTTGTTCATTTATTTCTCTCCTAGCTTCTTTTTCATTTTTAAAATGTCTTTCCACGTCGATAAATCTTTCTTTCTTGATTTTTTTAAGAAAATTAAAAAAGGATTTATAAAAAATGATTAAAACCTCGATAGCATAACCAGAAAAACCTTTTATATAACTTTCAGCCCCATAAATCTCGTTACTCTGACAAAATGCTTTTGCAAGTTTAATTTCTTTAATCAGAGAAGGATCTTCTTTCAATTTCTTTCTTACATAGAAAACATGTAATGGAGAAAAATCACTAACATTTTTGACATCTTCTTTTTTTCTAATTTTAACTAAAGGTACAACTTCGAAAAGTAGATCATCTTTTTTTATCTGAAAATAATCTCTTGAACCATGAAAAACTTCGTATTTTAAAGAAGCTTTTTTTAGAATATTTTCCAATTCCTTCGTTTCTTCTTCGTTATCAAAAATTACAAAAATATCTATGTCTTGCTTTTCTTTTTTAATGATAGTTTTTTTAGCTAAGCTTCCTCCAATAATAATCTTTCTTTTTACGAACTTCGATAAATATTTAACAAAATCTTTCGATTTCCTCTCAATCTCTTTTTCCTCTTTTTTTGTTAAAGATATATTTTCTAAAGTTTCCTTCAAAATATTCATAAAAAAAATAATAAAAAACTATTTATAAACTTATTTTTAATGCTAAAATTTATATACCTTAAAAAATTTTAAATAATATGAAAAAAAATTCTGAAAAAAATGAGGATTTGGAGCTTGCAGAAGAACATTTAAAATTAGCAGAGGATTTGATTAACGAAGAAGAAAAAAAATGTGAAGAAACAAATTCTTGTTCTGAAAAAAAGAGAAAAGTTCTTTTAAAAGCACAATTCGAAATAGAAAAAGCAAAAGCAGAATTAGAAGAAAGCGAAGAAGATTAAAATGGGGGAGTTCATTAAATTTTTGAATATAACAATTCTTTCTTTAATATCTTCTTTTTTTATTTCTAAAATTAGCTAATATGGTAATAAAAAAGATCAAAGGACCTACAAAAAAAGATAGGATATTAGTTTTGGCACCCCATCCTGACGATGAATCACTCGGATGTTTCGGATACATACATAAAGCCCTAAAAAGTGGTGCGAAAGTAAAGGTTATAGTTCTTACTGACGGAAAATTCTTGTCGAAAACAGAACAAAGGTATAAGGAAACAATAGAAACAATGGAAAAAGCAGGACTAAAAAGAAAAAATATATTTTTCTTAGGTTTTAGAGATTTACATTTAAAAAGAACAGTTTATTGTACTACTGTCTTAATAAAAATAATTTCTTCATTTAAACCGACGATAATATTTTCTACTTCTAATTACGATTTTAACATAGACCATAAGGCCTGTTATTATCATCTAAAAAAAGCTCTTGAAAAAATAAAAAATAAGCCAAAAGTTTATTATTATTTAATTCACTACATTTTTTTTCCTTTTCCCCGAGGGCTAAAACCAAACAAAAAAATTTTCCCACCATTAACACTAATCAATTCAAAGAGAACATGGTTTAAACTAGAATTAACAGAAAAAGAAACAAAATTAAAAAAAGAAGCCATATTAAATTACAAAAGCCAACTAAGAATGTTGTTGTTTGTAACTAAAAAAAAGCTTTTTTCTTTTATAAGAAGAAACGAATTATTCTACAAAGAAAACACTTAATCTAATTTAACAGCAGTTCCAAAAGCAAGCATTTCTGAAGCCCCTTGCATAACCATTGAGGTTGAGAACCTTATCCCAACTACAGCGTCTGCTCCCAAATCAATTGCTTTATTTACCATTCTATTGAATGCTTCGTCCCTTGAATGTTCTGTCAATTCTGTGTATGTCTTAATTTCCCCACCAACAATATTTTTTAAACTTGCTGCAAAATCCCTGCCAATATTTCTTGCTCTCACTGTGCTCCCTCTCACTACTCCAAGAATTTTTTTTATTTTTCTTCCTGGAACTTCTTCTGTCGTCGTTAAAATTATCTCTTTATTCATTTTTCCCTCCTTTTTTAGTTTTGGAAATTTTTATTTCCTCTATTTTATCTTCTTTTTTATTAAAGAGAATAAATATCCCGATAACAATTAAAACAATTGAATAGAATAATAAGATCCATGAAACAACTTGCATTCTTAATGAATAAATAGAGAGAAAAAAACCAATTAATAAAAATACCAAGGCAGAAATTGTTCTACTTATAATATTCATAAAATAATAAAAAAAAGAAGGTTTTTAAATATTTCGTTTTAAACATACCTCTAAATGCTTCTGCTACAATACTAAAGAATTTATTCTTTTGTTCTAATTCTCCTAAAATTTGCTTTCTATAACTTTCTTCTTTCAATTTTAAAACCACTTTTTTCAAAGAAAAGAAAAATCTTGAAAGAACCATTAATAAAAGAATAATTACTCCTACAGAAATAAAATACCAAAACCAGCCCCACTTGCCTTGCCTATAAAAAATAAACTTAAAAAGGAGTTCTGAAAAAAAATCAAAAAAATTTATCTGCGCTAAAATAATTACCATTGAAAGAGAAATTAATAAAGAAGTTGAGTTGCTGAAAGTTGAAAAAGTTGAGAATATTTTGTAAAATTGATTCCAAAAATAAAACCAAAAAATAATTATAAATAACAGAGTTAAAGATAAAGAATAATTTTTCCCAAAGAAAACAACGAAAAAAATGTTCCACTTTTTAAAAAGTTCATCTATTTTAGCAATAACTGGATTTTTTAAGAGCGTCTCTTGCCATTTTTCGCTTAGGACTTCCCATTTATAGTCTTCTTTTGTCATTTTAACTTTTTTTTCTATATCTTCTACTCTTTTTACACTTCCTTCAAGGTCATCAAAAGAAAAAGATAAAACGGAATAGAATGTGAAAACTAAAAGAATTCCTAAAAAAAACCATAAAAAATTTTTTTTATTCATTCTTCTAACCTCTGATTTTTTTGCCACTATAATCTAAAATTTTTTTCATCGAATTTTTTAGAAAATGTTTATACCTATTTTAGATTTATCTTTGTGCAACTTATCCTTTTTTCTAATTTTTATTTAAATTCAATAGTAAAGCAGATTTATAAATCTCTCTAAAAAAGTTTAAGACAGCTAGATTAATCATCATTAACGAGTGTTTCTTCAAATTTCTCAAGAGCTTTTACCCCCATTCCAGCCCTCATTAAACTGCCCTGTATCCCCATTGCTTCCTGAGTTAATTTTCTATTCATAATATATGCTCTGATTTTATGTGATAATCCTGCAACACCCATCTCAACCAATAGAAAAACAACAAAAGAAAAAGCTATACCTAAAAAAACTGCAAAAGTGCCGAAATTTGTTAACCAAACTAAAAATCTTGAAGTTGGACCACCATAAATTCCAGTAAAACCTGCGATAGTTGCTAAGCAAAAAGCAATCAACCAAGCAATCGAAGGATTAAATGTTGAAAAGTTCTCAATTATATCTCCGAATGTTACAAAAATTATCAACCAAATCATCATAAATATAATTAAAGTTGCATAAGGAGTAAGATTTGCACCATGAAAAGAAAGATTCTCTTTAATCCCAAAAACATATTCAGCAATCCCTCCAGATAGTCTTTCCATCCCGGATAAATCGATTGTTCTCTGACCAATGGTTATATTTCTAACTTTTTCAGAAAGAGGAACACCAAAAAGAGTTAAAATTATCAAAAACCCAACTAATGTAAAAAGCAACTGCTTGCCTTGGTTCTTTGCCATGATAAATTAAGAAAAGAGAGGTTTATAAAACTTTATAAAGTCAAGAGTTTATTCATTTTCATGTCAACTCTCAAACTAACAAGAAACCTACTTCATATCTTAATAGGATTTATGTTAGCAGGTCAATTGAGTAGTCTTGATAGGGCAGTTATTCATAGCCCAAGATTACAATCTTCTTCGCAAATAGAATATCGCCTAAACAAGCAATCTCCCCAAAGACAAGATTATGCTCTCTTAATAAATTCTAGTGGAGCAATAGAGGGTTGGTTTGTCGGCTCAACAGACTCAATAAACGAAGCATACAAAACCCTGAGAGAAAGAGGATATACAGACGACCAAATAATGATTCTCTCCCCAAATGTACCTACAGGAAGAGATTTAAAAAGAGGGATTACCGCAAGACCTACCGAAAAAAATCTTAAATTGATTAGAGACTATTTAGAAAAAAATCTTTCTCCAGATTCTACAACTGTGATCGTATATGAAGGACATCATGCAAATCCAACAAAAGGAAATAAAGTTTTAATCGGTCGAGATATATTAAAAGGAGAAGAATTCGCACAATATTTTTCTCAACTTCCTGGAAACAAGATTTATATGTTGAACACCTGCCATGCAGAAAAGCTAGCTGAACAATTAAATGAGGGAGAAGGAAATAGATTAGTTTTGGGTTCTTCCAGAAAAGAAAATAGATCACTTGGAACAATAGGGGAAAAAGCCTGGCAAAGAGTAGCACAAGGAGAAAATATTAAAACAGCTTATAGAAATGCAATTCAACAAGACAAAAAAAGAGTTTCAAGAAGACTTGTAAGAGTAACAAGATTCGCAAAAAATGATTATATAGAATATTCAAAAGGACAAGTAGATCTTCCAAGATATGAAACCCAAGAACAACCACTACGAGAAAAACAAGGATTAGAACAAAAAGTTCTCAATAGTTTAATAATCTTGGGGGGATTTTTATCTTTCTTGTTTTTCTCTCCTATAACTGGAAATGTAATAAAAGAAAATTCAACAACAAATACAAATTGGTTAATTCCGATAACACTAATTTTAGCTATTATTGGAATGTTTTTTATAATCAAATTCAAATCAAAACAATAAGATGGGAATATTTAATTGGAGAAAAAAGAAACAACGAGAACAACAATTTGAACAAAGAGTTCAGACAGTGCTAGCAGGAGTTAGAGCTAGTAGAGAAGTTGGAAAGGCTGAAGAGGAAAGTGAGGAAGAAATAATAGAAAAGACTAAGAATTATATAGATTTACTTAATCAAAAATTAGGATTTGGAATCTCTGAAGAAGAATATCCGGAAATAAGAATAACAAAACATGCTTCAAGCCAATACTCTCCCGATTCAAATATAATGGTAATCAATGGAGTCTCTCCAAAAGGAGACGATTTTGGAGAAGAGATTGGGCATTTCTTAAGAAGAAGATTTGTTCCTGACTCAAAAGAAAGACTAACAAATGAATTCTTTGGATTCATTGGAAGAAGACTATTAAAAAATGAAATTGGAGATCAAGAGAGTTTTAGTTTAGAATTTGAAAATAGAACCGAAAGTCTTCAAGAAATAAAAAGAAAGAAAGAAAAAGCTTTAAATTATTTAGACCTTTCTGAAAACCAACAATCTAAATATTACAGAATGTATTACAGAATGAGGGCCAAACAAGCAATGCAAGAAAGATCAAATATTCTCCATCACCAAAGAGGCTACTATTTTGC
>CAKZRD010000028.1 GCA_937143345.1 uncultured archaeon | reverse complement strand
TTAAACGAAGAACTTAAAAATGGGACAAGTTAAGGGTTTTAAAGATTTTTTAGGAGAAGAAGCTAAAAAAAGAGAAAAAATAATTGAAATTATAAAGAATAATTTTAAAAAATATGGTTTTGAGCCAGCTGAAACCCCAATCATTGAATACGAAGATTTTGTCAAAGGAAATAATGAAAATGACGGGGCAGTGAGAGATATTTTTAGATTAAAAGATAGAGGAGAAAGGAATTTAGCTTTAAGATATGAATTTACATTTCAATTAAAGAGAATATCAAAAAATCAGAAATTGCCTTTTAAAAGATATCAAATAGGCTATGTTTTTAGAGATGAACCTATAAGGAAAGGAAGATTAAGACAGTTTATCCAGTGTGATGCTGATGTCGTCGGTAGTTCTATTAAAGATGAAGCAGAAATTTTAAGTTTGGCAAAAGATTGTTTTAACAGTTTAAAAATTCCAGTTAAAATCTTCGTTAATAACAGAAAACTTTTAGATGAAATTTTGAAAGAAGAAAAAATAACAAAAAACAAAGAACAAGTTTTAAGAGAGTTGGACAAAATAGGAAAAATCGAAGAAAAAGAATTAAAAGAAAACCTAAAAATTTTAAAGGCAGATAATCTTTTTAATATACTAAAAAAAGAAGAAAATTTTTTTTCCAAATTCAAATCTTTTGAAGAAATAAAAAAGTTAAAAGAATATTGTTCTTTTTTTGGTATTGAAGTTTTTTTTAAACCAAATTTTGTTAGGGGATTGAGTTATTATAATGGGAGTGTTTTTGAAATTTTTTCTGATGAAATAAATGTTTCTCTTTCAGGTGGCGGAAGCTATCTTGTTGAAGGAGTTCAATCAACAGGAATTTCTCTTGGATTAGAGCCCATTTTTTTAATTTCTAAAATTAATTTTGATGAAGAAATTTATTTGGTTGTTTCTTTAGAAAAAGATAAAGAATCTATCAAATTAGTAAAAAAATTAAGAGAAAAAAATTTTATTGTTGATTTTGTTTGTGGAAAATCTCCGTCGAAAGCTCTTGATTATGCAAACTCAAAAAAAATAAAAAAAGTTATTTTCGTTGGCGAAGATGAAGTTAAAAAAAGAAAAGTTAAGATTAAAGATTTGGATAGCGGAAAAGAAAGTTTTTTGGATTTGTAAACATATAATTTTAATAATATTTTTATAGCAATATGAATAAAAAAATCAAAAGTTAATTTTGGTAAGTTCTTTTCGTAGCTTTAGCATAATTAGTTCTTTGTAGAATAGCTACTTGGTCAAAAATTAAAATAATTTTTTTTGTTTTTCTTTTTCTTCTTTTTTTTCTTCAAGAGAGAACTCTCGCCCTTTAAATTTTATTTTTCCATAAACTCCATCGTAGCCGGGGGCAACATCGATTTTTCCCTCTCTGTTTGCCAAAATTAATTCTATTAACTCTTCTTTTTCGTTTAACTCTTTTCTTAAAATTTCTTCTGAAACATTTAGTAAAATGTTAATTTCGTTTTCGAATTTTTCAATCAAAAAGTTATAAATTTCCCAAACCTTTTTCCCGGAGAGTTGCGTTGTTTTTAAATAAAATGCGATAAGTTCGTGAAGAGGGGTTAATTTGTAAAAAGGTTTTTTATTTTTTGGTTTAAATCCTCTTTCTTTCAAAGAAATTTTTTCTATTCTGTAATCTACACCTATTGTTAAATAATTTTTGCAAACAGGACAAATTCCATTTAGTTTAAGTGTTTCTTCCGGAGAGCAAGAAAAATTACACTTTCTGTGTCCGTCGTAATGATATTTTCCATATTCTGGTGGAGTTTCAATTGTTCCAATAATCCCTTCACTTGTTCTTATTGCCCTTATTAAATTTTCATAACTTAATTCTTCCAAATCAAAAAGCGTTGCTTCTCTCCCTAAACGCCAAGGCCAAAAAGAATGTGAATCACTGAAAGAAACAACATTTATTTTTTCATTTACAAATTCTTTTAATCTCCAAATCATTTGGGGGTCGGCACTCATTCCAGATTCTATTGCATAAATGTGTTTTGATTGTTCGCCGAATGCTTCTTCAAGAGAGTCAAAACCAGAATCACTTCCATAGATTCCGAACCAAGGAGTAAATGCATGTGCTGGGATTATCTCTATTTTATCATCTATTTCTTTAACTTCTTTAACAAATTGTTTTATATTTATTCCAAAAATTGGCCTTCCGTCGTAATCAATTCTTCCTTTTGATTTTAAATAGTCTATAATTTTTTCAGAAGTTTTTCCATTGGGAGAAAAAACTATTAGATGAACTGCTCTTCTTTTTCCTCCTTGAGAATACATAAAACTGATTTCTGTTTGCCAAATAAAAGGAAAGTTTGTTTTGCTCCATAAAATTCCTTTATTGTCTTCTTTTAAATTTTTTTTAATTTCTTTATTCCATTCAGGATGCTGAAAATCTCCCGTCCCTAATAAAGTTAATCCTTTTATTTTTGCGTATTTTTCTAAATTTTCTAAGGTAGTATTTTTACTTGTTGCTTGCGAAAACCTGCTGTGTAAATGTAAATCCGCTATTATTTTCATTTTATTTTAAGGAAAAAAGGATTTAAAAAGCTGAGTTGTTTATTTGATTTATGGAAAATCAAAACATTTTTATTGATAGTGAAAAGTTAGTTAATGAATTCGGCGCCGGTTTAATTTCCCAAATAAAAAAACTTCCTAATTTAAAATATTTTAGGAACGGGCTTATTTATTCGCATAGAGATTTTGATAAGTTTTTAAAAGCATTAGAAAAAAAGGAGAAGTGTGCTATTGTTTCTGGAGTAAATGCTTCTGGAGTTTTGCATTTAGGACACAAGGCAGTTTTTGACATAAATCTTTTTTTTCAAAAAGAATTTGGGGTTCAAGTTTTTATTCCTATTTCCGACGACGAGAGTTATGTTGCTGGTAAGGTTGAAAACCAGAATGAAGCATTAAAAAACTCTATTGAATTGGCGAAAGATATTCTTGCTTATGGTTTTAATCCAGAAAAAACTTTTTTTATTATAGATCAGATTTATACAAACATTTACAATTTAGCGATAAAACTTTCGAGAAAAATAAACTATTCTGAGATAAAAGCAACTTATGGTTATAAACCAGAGGAAAACATTGGTTTGCATTTTTATCCTTCCGTTCAATCAGCACATATTCTATTTCCGCAAGAAAAATTTAGAATAAAAAATGTTCTTGTTCCCATAGGACCTGACGAGGACGCACATTTAAGAATTTGCAGAGATGTTGCTTTTCGTTTTAATTATGAAAAACCTTCTGTTTTGCATGTCCGTTTTTTAGAAGGTATCGACGGAGAAAAAATGTCAAAATCAAAAGATAATGCAATTTTTTTAAGAGAAGACATTCAAAAAGTAAAGAAAAAAGTTATGAAGGCACTTTCTGGGGGCCAGAAAACAATAGAAGAGCATAGAAAACTTGGTGGAATTCCAGAAAACGATATGTCTTTTAAATATTTAAAATATTTTTTTCTCAATGAAAAAGAAGCAAATGAAATTGAAGAAAAATATATAAAAGGAGAAATTCTTTCTAGCGAAATGAAATCTCTTCTCTTTAAACATTTAGTTCCTTTTTTAGAAAATTTCCAAAACAATTTGAAAAATATAAGAGATAAAGATTTAGAAAAAGCAATATTAAGGAACGAATAATTTTAGTTTAGTATGGTAATGCTGAAGAAAAAATTAAATTTTGTCGACATAATAATTTTCTTGAATTAAAGAAATCTCGCAGAAATTTAACAAGAGAAATTATCGCAATATTCTTAGTTTTTAGAATTGGCAGCTTGTTAATTTTCTGTTGTTTTTAATTTTGATAAAGCTTTTTCTCTTAGATAAGAATAAGTTTTCGAATCAAATCCATCAAATTAAAAATAAACTATAAATATTTTCCTTTTTCACTATTGGTATAAAGGTAGGTAACCAATTACATTTATTTGTAATTTAAATTAATTTAATGCAAGTGTATTGATCGTGGTTTTGGCTTAAGCTACAATTAAAATGGCAACCATTATTGATTTTTATTTGAGTATTTGATATTGTTCCAGGCTTATCAAAACTTCAATTAAAATATTAATTCATTATTTTTTTTCATTAGTCTCATAACTCTTTGTCTTTCTTGTCTTGGACTTTTTGGTTTTTTCTCTCTCATTGAAGAATTAATGCAAATACCGGCCCAATTAAACAAAGAGTTTTCTTCTATTTGTCTTTCTTCTTGAACTCTTTGGGCTTCTCTTAAAATTTCTTCTGGGTTTGTTGATCTACAGAAGTGATTATAACCACAACGATAGGCACAAATTGAAGTGTTTGTCGTTGGATTAAAAGCTCTTTTTTTTAATAATTCTTTTTTATCTAAAATTGTTTTAAAAAGGTCAAGAATTTGTTGTGGGCTTCTTCTTGTCGGTATAAAAACAGACTCTTTTGGAATTTCATATTCTGCAAAATTTTTTCTTCTCATAGTTAACACTGGAGGAATGTGATGAACTTGAATTTCTAAACTTTCTAAAAATTCTTCTAAACTTTTATTAGCAAGACAAGGATAATCTTCTCTTAAGGGAGAGTTTTCGTTTGTTAATTCATTCCATAATGCAAAAGCATAAAAAGAGAATTGTAAATCATGATCAACAAATTCTCGAGGCATTTTTATATATCCTGTTTTATGATCTCTTAAAATCAAAGTGCTGTTTTCATAAGAAGGAAGCAATTCATCTATTTTTGTTTCGTATTCTATTCTTTTTCCTTCAAAAAGAATTTCTCCCAGAAGATTTAATTCTACTCTCCTTTTTCCATTTCTTACCCTTTCTTTTTCATCTTCTTTTGTGTATCTTCTATATATTAAACGAGCCATTTCTTCTGTTTCTTCGACAAAACTTTTACTCCATAAAATACCGAGCACTCTTTTGTCTACTAATCCATCGCGTGTTCTTCCAGTTTTGTATGCTTCTCTTCTCGTATTAGCAACTCTTGCTCTCGAAACTCCTGCAAAAGCATCTTCTGTTTTATATCTGGGAATGGGAACATAAACACCTTTTTCAATTTTCCAAAAGTTTTCAATTAAATTATGAAGAATTGTCCCTCTTATCATTTCAGGAGCAGCTATTCTTTGTATTCTTAAAACTCTTGAGAAAAAATATTGTTTAGGACAAAGATCAATTATTTTTAAAGAAGTTTGACTCCATCTGGGTTCTTCATCAACTTTTATTCTAGAATAATCAATTCCATCTTCTTGCATAGAATAAAAATAAAAGAGTTATTTAAAAAATATTCCTATAATTTAATATAGCAATAAAATTATGTAATAAAAACTGCTGCAACAATTACAGTAGTCCATAAGCCATTTTTGTTTCCTTCGGCAGATTGAACAACATGCGATGCTTTAAAAATTTTTTTAGATGTTTCATAAACCTGTTCTCTTTCCTCACATGCATTATTTGGATCAAATTCTATACCAAGCGTTGTTGCTAACATCGTCGTTGCTAAATCTTCAGCATATTTTCCGGCTTTTTCATCAGTTTCTCCAAAAGCATGATGTTCTGATAAATAGCCGTAACTATCCCTGTCCTTTGGAACAGCTAAACCTACCGCCGCAGAAATTAACCTATTAGGTTCGTTTGTTTCATTTTTTGCCATAACACAAAAAACAATTTCTCCAGGGTTGATTAATTTTAATCCTTCTTCTTTTTGAATAATTTCACAATTAGGAGGTAAAATAGAAGAAACACAAACAAGATTATATTTTTCTATACCTGCTTTTCTTAAAGCCAATTCAAAACTTGCGAGTTTGTCTTTATGAATTCCAACTCCTCTTGTAAAAAAAACTTTTTTTGGAATCATTTATTTTCTTTTTAATTTTTTATTTATAAATCTTTTGTTAAATTTTTTTATTCTGTCTAGAGAAATCTATTGAGAAAATAACTAAAAGTATTTTAGCCCAAATATCTTAATTTTCCTGGTCTTGGTTCATAAATCATTCCTTCTTCAAGAATATTTTTTATCTCTTCATTTATTTTTTTAGGTTCTTCGTCGATTTCAGCGATTAATCTTTCTGTTGTTATTCCATCTTCTTTTTCAGCTTCTTTTATTTTTTCAAGAATAATTTCTCTTAATGGAATTTCTCCTTTTCTTTTTTCTTTTTGAAGCTCAATTTTTCTTATAAGAAGCCATCTTGGATCAACTTTTTTCATTATTTCCGGAGAAATATAAATTTCTTTGTTATAAAATCTTAAAAGCCCTATTACTCTTAAAGTGTCGCCTTCATTTATTTCTTTAAATTTTATTATATCTTCTCCAAATGTTTTTAATCTTATTTGTCCGGAAGCATCATCTAAAAGAGTTGAAGCATATTTTTTTTCTCCGTCCTGAACAAATTTTTCTACAACATTTGCAATAATATTTACTCGAACTACCTTTTTTTCTTCTATGTCGAGAAAAACAAATTTCTCTTCTATAATTTCAGGTTTTCCTTTCAATATTTCCCCTATTCTAAATCTGTAAGCAGTGTGCCTCTTTTTTGTCTCGTTCAATAAATCTTTCATAAGAAAATAGAATTGACAGGGTTTTTAAGTATTATTGCTTTTTTAGAAATTATTTATGATTTATAAATTATAAAAACTTACAATTTTTTAAAGAGAATTTAAAGAAATTTAACAAATGTTTAAATTTTTTGTATAAAACCTCTTCTTGGTTTAAATATCACGCCGGCTCTTAATAAGTTATCAATTGCCTCTTCAATTTCGTTTTTTTTCATTTTGTTTTCAAGTTCTTTTATTAATTCTTCTTCTGGAATTAATTTTCCGAATCTTGTTTCAAGTTCTTCAATTACATCTTTAACAGTAAAAATTTTTCCTCTTTTTGAGGCAGGATTCCCTGTTATTCTGTCGATATCAAAACTTTTTGTTTCCTCGTCGAAACCCACTTCAGTCATATAATACTTAACAAGACGAATTGCCCTTTCGGCATCCTCTTCGTCTATTGTTTTGCTTAAACGTGCTTTTGCACTTGCTTCAGCTAATCTTATTAAAGCTTCTAATTGTCTTGCCGAAATGGGTATTGGTCTTGAACGAACCTCATTAGAAAAAACATTTGTGCTGTTTCTTAAATTAACATAAAATTTTTTTATTTTCTCTGAAGATTCTTTTGTTAAAACAGGGTTGTATTTTTGATGAGCAAAGGCAACATATTTTCTTAATAAATCCTGGTCAATAACATCTTGTTTATTCTCTTGTTTGTGTTCTTGAATAACATGTGAAGCAATACTTTCATCTCTTTCCCTATTTGGTAAATCTCTTAAAATAAAAATAACATCAAAACGATTTAATAAGGAATGTGCTAAATCTACTTGGTTTGCGATTAAGTCGTCAGGTTCAAATCTTCCAAACTTTGGGTTTGCTGCTGCTAATACTGCTGTCTGTGCTTTTAATGTTGCTTGAACATTTGCTTTTGATATTGTTACTGTTTGTTGTTCCATTGCTTCGTGCATGGTGCTTCTGTCATTTTCATTCATTTTTTCCAATTCGTCGATACAAACTAGACCTTTGTTAGATAAAACCATTGCTCCCGCCTCTAGTGCCCAACCCCTCATGAACTCGTCTCTTACTACTGTTGCGGTCAAACCTGCTCCAGAAGCAGATTTTCCAGAGACATATCTTCCTTTCAAAGCTATAGTAGAAATAAATTTTAACATAACAGATTTTGCAACTCCTGGGTCTCCTACTAATAAAATATGAATATCTCCCCTTGTTAAAGTTCCGTCGCTTCTTCTCTTTTGTACACCTCCAAAAAGTTGTAAAGCTAAGGCTTCTTTTATTTCTTTATATCCCCAAACAGAAGGTGCAATGCTTTTTGTTATTTTGTCTATGATGTTTGGATCGCTGGCCAGTTCCTTTATTTTTTCTTCATCTTCTTCTGTTAAATTAATTTCTTCAAAACTTTCTTCTAAAGGAATAATGTTATTTGCTTCTATTGCTAAGTCATATCTTGTTTGAATTCCGGTAGGCAAAGGAAGAGTAACTTCTTTTAGAATTCCTATAATTTTTACTTTACTTCCAGGAGTTGTTCTTTCTTCCATTTTTGGGTCAACTAAGTCTTCTTTAAGAAAAATTTGTATTCTTTTTGGTTGTTCCCCTCCATTTAAAGAATCCGGGCTTTCTTCAATAACGATTCTTTGTGCATCAACCATTTCTTTTGAAATAACTGTGAAACCACCCCTTCTTCCACAAGAAGAACATCTAGAAGGCTCTTGAAATTTTTTTTCAACTTGCAAAACAGAAATTATGCTCCCACACGAAGGACATTCAAATTTTGCATTTATAACCTGTGGCCTTACCTCTGAAGTTTGTCTTACTATTCCATCAATGGAAATCATATTATTAAGATGTTTTGCTCTTATCTCTCTTATTTTTAACTCTTGTGTTTTTGAAATTGAATTTAAACGAACGCGAGGGTTTATTATAATTCCTCCTTCGGAAATTGCGAGTTCTAATATTCTTAATGTTTCTTCTGGTTTTTTTATCAATTCTTCTGCGAGCTCTGGAGAATTTTCTGCTAAATCTTCGAAGTTTATTTTTATGACATTTTCTCCTTTTTTTGCAGCCTCGCCTAGAGATTTTTTTTCTGTTGCAAAAAAATTTTTAGCTTCCGTTATTTTTTCTTCTATCGGTTCATAAAAATTTTCTTTTTCTTCTTTAACCATAAACAATTAAACATATTGCCTTTTATAAGATTTTGTAATCACTTTTATATATTAATTAAAAACAAACTCTGGACGAGCTATTTCGTCATTTTGGTTTATTTTTCTATAAATTCCTATAAACTTATCTTCGCAAAAAGCTGCAAAAATTTCTTCTTTTATTTTTTTAAAATCTTCTTTATCTTTTAAATCCGAAATTTTTATGAATTTTCCTGTTTTTAATCTTTCTAAAGAACTTTTTTCTAGTTCAATTCTTTCAAAAACTTTTTTTATTGCTTCTTCTGCAGGAGTTATTAATTTTTCTAGAAAAAGAGAATTTTCTTTTTTTAATTCTTCTTTTGCTTTTTCAAATTCATAAAGCGAAATAGATTTTTCTTCTGAAAAAATTCCTGCCATTGTTCTCCTTAATTCAAGCATATGTGCTCCACCGATAATTTCTCCCAAATCTGAACAAATTTTTCTTATGTAAGTTCCACCCTGAACTTTTATTTTAAACAAAAAATCTTTTCCTTCTTTTTCTAAAATTTTAAAGAATTCAACTTCTTTTTCTCTTATTTTTCTTTTTACTCTTGATTTTTTTGGTGGAAGTTGTTTTATTTTTCCGACAAAATTTTCATTTATTATTTTCTGTAAATCTTCTTTTTTTATTTCTTTATGTGTTCTTAAAATTCCAACATATTCTTTTTTATGTCCGAGAAAAAAACCAGTTAGTCTACATGCTCTTCCTAAAGCTATTGGTAAAACACCACCAACTTTCGGATCAAGAGTTCCAAAATGGCTTGTTTTTTTTAAGTTAAGTTCTTTTTTTATAAAATTTGAAATAGCAAAACTTGTAGGTCCTGAAGGTTTATCTATGTTAATTATTCCAAAATTTAACAATTTATTTATATTTTCCATAGTTAACATTGTTACGCAATCTTTTTAAATATCTTCTTTTTAATTTTTTTATGGATATTGATGATAATAATTTTGAGGAAGAAGTGATAGAAAGTTCAAAAGAAAAGCCAGTAATTGTTGATTTTTGGGCTCCGTGGTGCGGGCCTTGTTTAGTTTTAAAACCTATAATGGAACAAGTTTCTAAAGAGATGAAAGGAAAAGTTAAAATAGTTAAATTAAATGTAGATGAAAACCCTGAAACTGCAGAAAGATTTGAAATAATGTCAATTCCTTCAGTTAAAATGTTTAAAAATGGAAAAGTTGTGTCAGAGTTTTTTGGGGCAAGAACAAAAGATTTTGTGGTTTCTTGGATAGAAGAAAATATATAAATTAAAGAATAGGAATAATTTTAAATTTTGTAGCCTTATTTTTTTTATGAAGTTTGCTCATTTAGCCGATTGTCATTTGGGAAGTTGGAAGGAAAAAGAGCTACAAGAACTTAATTTTTTTTCTTTTAAAAAAGCAATAGATAAGGCTATCGAAGAAAAAGTTGATTTTGTTCTTTTTGCAGGAGATTTGTTTGATTCTGCTTATCCACCAATAGAAGTTTTAAAGGAAACTTTTGGAGAGTTTAGAAGGTTAAAGGAAAATAATATCTCTTCGTTTATTATTGCGGGTAGTCATGATTTTTCTGCTTCAGGAAAAACTTTTTTAGATGTTCTTGAAAAAGCAGGATTGGTTGTAAACGTACAGAAATTTGAGATAAAAGAAGATGGTAAAATATATCTTCTTCCTACTTTTTATAAAAATGTTGCTATTTTTGGTTATTCTGGAAAAAAATCGGGAATGGAAATTGATGACTTAAAAAAAATAGAGCTTTCAGATATTTATCCTTTTTCAATTTTAATGATTCATACGACGATAAAAGATGTTGTAGGAGATATTCCTATGAGTTATATAGAAAAAGAGATTCTTCCCCTTGCTAATTATTATGCTCTTGGACATATTCATAAAGTTTTTGAGAAAAGAGAAAAAAATTCTGTTTTTATTTACCCTGGGCCGATTTTTCCTAATAACTTTCAAGAATTATGGGATCTTGAATGTGGAAGTTTTAATATCAATGAGGTTGAAAGAGGAATAATAAACACAGAGAGTTTTAAAATAAAATTAAAAGAAGTTGTTTCTCTTGAGATTGAGTTGGATAATGGAATAACGGCGACTAAAGAGATTATTTCAAAAATAGATAAACTTAATCTTAATGACAAAATCTTTTTATTAAAACTTAAAGGAGAGCTGATTGTAGGAGATAGTGGCGACATTCTTTTTAATGAAATAGAGGAGTTCGTTAAGAAAAAAAATGCTTTTTGTTTTTTAAGAAACATTTCTTCTTTAAAGAAGAAAGAAAAAGATTTTCAAATAACTCTTGAAAATTTGGAAAAATCTGAGGAAAAAATTATTGAAGAATATAAAAAATTAAGTTCGGGGAATTTTTCTTCTTTAATCGATGATTTAATGCATATTCTGTCTTTAGAAAAAAACGAAGATGAGAAAAACAATATTTTTGAAGATAGGGTCTTATTTGAATTAAAAAAAGTTCTTAATTCTAAAGGGATTTTGTTATGATCTTAAAAAAATTATATCTAAGGAATATAAGAAGTTATAAAGAAATGGAAATTGTTTTTCCTCAAGGGAGTACCTTATTATCCGGAGAAATTGGAGCCGGAAAAACTTCTCTTCTTTTGGCAATACAATTTGCAATATTTGGTTTAGAGCCAGGGCAAAAAGGTGCATCTCTTGTAAGAAATGGAGAAAACGAGGCGGAAGTAAAACTAGATTTTTTCATAGATGGTAAAGAGGTCTCAATAAGAAGGTTAATTATAAGGACAAAAAACTCTTCTTTTGCTCAAGAAGAAAATGTTCTTTTTATTGATGGAGAGGAGTTTAATCTTTCTTCCTCTGAAATGAAATCAAAGATTATTGATTTGCTCGGTTATCCAAAGGAATTTTCAAAGAAATCTGATTTGCTTTTTAAATTTAGTGTTTATATTCCTCAGGAGGAGATGAAAGAAATAATAAGAGAAAATGAGGAAAGAAGATTAAGTATTTTAAGACATATTTTTGGTATAGAGAGGTATAAAAGAATTAAAGAAAATACTGCTTTTTTAAAACAGAATATTAAAGATTCAATAAAGTTTAAAGAATCAATAAGCGAAAATTTGGTCAGTTTAAAAGAAGAATTAAAAGATCAGCAAGAAAAGAAGATAAAACTTTCTAGAGAAATAAACGATCTTTCTATTTCTATAAAAAGATTAAGATTAGAAAAGGAGAATGTTAAAAAATTTATAGAAGAAATTAAGTTAAGGTTAGAGAAAGAAAAAAAACTTGAAATAGAACTTTCTAAAAAAGAATCTGAAATAAAATATAAGAAAGAGCTTAAATCAAAAACAGAAAAAGAAATTCTTTTATTAAAAACAAAAATTTCTCAAAAAAATTTCTCTGAATTTAGTCAAACTTCATTAGACCATATTAAATCGCTTATTGAAAAACATAAAAATATTTTAAACGATCTTATTGAAAAAAATACTTTTCTTTCTTCTAAAATAGAGGTTCTTAAATCAAAAAAAGAAAAATCTTTCTCTTTAATAGAAAAAATTTCAAAATTGGAAAATTGTCCAACTTGTTTTCAAAAGGTTAGTGATGAACATAAAGAAAAAATAAAGAAAAATGAGGTTTATGAAATAGAAAATTTGAATATCGAATTAGAGCAAAAAATTTTTGAAAAAAAGCAAAATGAAAAAGAAATTGAAAGGGAGAAAGAGATTATTTCTTCTTATGAAGAGGATAAATTAAGAATGGAAAAAGAAAAAATTCTTTTTGAGCATTTTAAAGAAGATGAAATAAAATTAAAAAGCGAAATTTTTGTTTTTGAGAGAATAAGCAATGAGATAGAAAAATTAGAAAAAGAAGTTTTTGAAATAAGAAAAAATTTAGAAAATTTTGTATTCTTATCTAACGAGTTTGAGCAAAAAGAGAAAGAGTTTTTTACTCTTGAAGAAGAAGAAAGAAAAAAAGAGAAATCTTACATAGCGAATAAGAAAGAATACGAAATATTAGAAAAAGAAATAGAAAAGAAATCTTTAGAAGTTATTAAAAAAGAAAGGTTAAGAAATGAAGCAATTGTTTTGAGAGCGTTTATGAATTGGTTAGACGAGGAATTTCTTCCTTTAGTAGAAAAAACAGAGGCAATAATTTTGTCTAAAATTCGAAGAGATTTTTCAAATGTTTATTCTAATTGGTTTTCTTTTTTAGTTCCTAAATATCTTGAAACAGAAATAGATGAAAACTTCACTCCAATAATAAAAAACAATGGTTATGAGATTGATTATGAGTTTCTTTCAGGTGGGGAAAAAACAGCTATTGCTTTAGCTTATAGGTTGGCTTTAAATCAGATTTTAAACTCAGTGCATTCTGAAATAAAAACAAAAGATTTGCTTATTTTAGACGAGCCCACCGATGGTTTTTCCGAAAAACAAATAGGGAGAATAAGAGAGATATTAGAACAATTAAACACGAAACAAGTTATAGTGGTTAGTCACGAGCAACAGGTTGAAGGGTTTGTTGATAATGTAATTAAAATTTTAAAAGAAGAAGACAGTAAAATTTTTTATAACCAATAAATTTTTAAATGAACTTTTTTTAGTTAAAATATGAACATAAAAATTCTTAATGAGGATAAAAACTCTATTGAAATCGAGATTGACAATCTTACTATTGCAGAACTTTTGAGAGTTTATTTGAATAAAGAAGGTGTTGATTTTGTTGCTTGGAGGAGAGACCATCCAACAAAAAATCCTATTTTAAGGGTTGAAGGAGATAATGTTAAAAAAACAATAGTAAAGACTATAGAAAAAATTCAAAAAGAGCTTGAAAATTTCTTGGAAGATTATAAGAAAGCTAAATGATTTTATTTTTTTAATATTCCAAGAAAAGACTAGCTTTAATAAGATCTTGTTCCATAGGACTTGATGTTCCAAATTCTAATATTGATATAGCGATATTTGGCAAGAATAATTTTAAAAAATTCTATAAAAACTTTGATAGGTTTATTCTAAAGAAAGGATACTAATATTATCCCAGACAAAGAAAACAAAGACAATTGGACTTATATGGCAAATGCCGACTAAGGTTTTTTGATTGATGATTAATCTGCTTGAAGCTCTAAATGCCTGCGTGCATCTCCGCCTCGCGGAGTGTTGACTCTGTCGTCCATACAATCTTCATCATCTCTTTCCAGACTAAATAATTTTGTAAAAGATTTATCCAATAGAGTTATGATTGCAAATTGTCTGGAGAGTTTGAGCAAAGAAAAGGAAAGTTTGATGAAGAATATTCTAAATTAGTAAGAACTGCAAGCGTTATAACTCCCAAGATTTGTAATAAAGTGAGGGGGGAAAAGAAATGGATAAGAATTTCTCGGATAGATATAAAACTTTAATGAATATAAAAGAAGAAATATCTAAGAATCTGGTAGGGAATATTTCGTGTGCTATTGCTTATGGTAGCACAATTTGTTAGGACTTTTATTGTCACAGTGATTATGACCTCTTACTTTTTCTTAAGGATTGTTCCACAAAAGTTCTTAAAAAAATAAGGGAGATACGAAAAATTTTCTAAAAAAAGTAATAAAAATTGATTTTAATGTGCATAGTATTAACGAAACACCTTCAGAGAGAAAAGAATGTTTCTGGCATAATAATAGATCTTTATACTTTCAAAAAGAGATAACCTTATACGGAATAGTCTTAATCGGTGAAATCCTTTTTTTGCATAATAATTTTCAACAAATAGAACTAAAAAAAGAAGCAATTAGGGTTGTAAACTCTCTTTTGTATCAATCAAGAAAATTGTTGATAAACAGAAATCTAAATCAACAAGAGAAGATAAGTTTGATGAAATGGTGCATTTATGCTGTTCTTTATGCTTTATCATTTAAAGAAATAATAACTAAAACTAAAATAGAGGCCTGGAGATCTTTCCAAGCCACTTTCACCTCGAAATTGAACCTATTGTCTTTTTGAAAGCTAAACAAGGAAATAGTGTTTCAGATGAACTAATCACAAAGGCTTATAAATTCTTAGAACAATTAGATAAATGTTTATTTGAGGAGTATAAAAATGGTAGAGAATAGAACTAAATCGGTGAATTATTTGTAAGTTTTTATCTAAATGGTGGAACTAAAAATTTAATTTTGATGAATGGAATTCCTTCTTATATAACCAATCTTATATAACTAAACATCATCCAATAGTAAAATTTTGTAAAGAGAATAAAATCAATTTATTTATTCCGAGATACTATTGGTCATTTGAATCATGAGGAGATTTCTCATTAGATAATTGTATAAAAACTGCGGAAGAAGTTACAAAGCTGGTGTTTTCAGGTAAAACAATTGAACTTTTTGGTCAAAAAGAAATTTCTTGGGATAATTAAGAAGTTTTTATTCTTGGTTTCAGCTTTGGAGCACTTTCAGTTTTGAATGCTAATCTTCCAGATAAAGCGATTAAAATTCTGAACTATCCATTCATAAATCTTGAATTAAACGACGAAAATAAAGGTCCTGCAAAAGAAGAGTTGTTTTATATTGAAAGAGCATTTCCAAATCTGTTTAGGTTCAAAGCAAATGATTTGATTAAAGAATATTCTCAAATGTCTTATCCAGAAAAAAAAGAGTTTGTGCTAATTCAAGGCAAGAAAGACGATACCATTTCACAAAAAGAAGCAAGTTTTATTATGAATAAGTATTCTCCAAGGGCCTTGTTTTTTGATGGCAGACATACAATTGATTTAGATTCTCTTAAAAAAGTTATATTTTTTGAGAGAGATTAGAGTTTTCTTTTATTAGTCTACCTTAAAAAACACTTTTCAAGATGCTTTTCCTTAGTTTCTCTGCCTTAAGAAGAGAATTATCAACAACCAAGAATAATAATTATTGGAAGTTTTGTTTTTGATTTATATTCCAAAATCTTTGAGAGATGGTATTTCTCTCTTTTTTCAACTAAATCATTTAATTTTTCTTCCTCTTCTCTTGTAAGCTTCTTTTGATTTTTTATTTTTTTTTGCAGATTTTCATCAAATCCAAAATTATGAAAATCAATCCCAATTAATTTAATCTTTTTTTCAAAACATAATTTTATCAGTTTTTCAACTTCATTAAAAGAAGTCATATCTGAAATAAATTTTTTTTCGAAAATTTCTTTAAATTGGTCTACCTGTTCTAATTTTAAATCTTCTAATTCCTCACTTAAAATGAATTCTGGGTTTATAGTGTTGATAATTTCTTTTTGTTTTGAGAAATCATCTAAAAAAGAGTGAGTACTACCTATAAAAATAAAAGATAAATTCATTTTTTTACTCCAAGAAAGATTTACATCCAATATTTAATACTTGTTGGACCTGCGTAAACCTTATCTTCAACTTTTCGAAGCCCTTCATAAAGAGGTTTTTCGGTTGCAAGGGAAGGTCTTGCTTCTTCTTTTCTTGGTGTAACTCCTTCCAAGGTTTTTTCAAGGGTTTCCATACTCTTAGAATATCTTAGAATAAATAGACTCCTTTATATATTTTATTATCCTGAATGTGAAAAGTTTGCGAAGAAAATTCTGGCTGGAAGGAGCACTCCTGAAATGACAAGAAAACTTAGAGTTTTCGCATAGTTAAAATCACTTTTCTGGTGGCAATTAATCTGACGCGCGCGTTTTAGAAAAAAGAAAAAAACAAAAATTATTTAGGATTTGCGAAGTTCTTCTAAGATTTTTTTGGCTTCGGATACAGTGAGTCTTCCCGTTTCAAGTTTATATACTCCAGATGCGGCTCTGTTTATCGCTTCAGAAAATTGAGGGCCTCCGATTATTCCCATTCCTTCAGCTTTTTTTCTAATTCCTTCATCTGAAGGATTAGAAATATACTCTTCATAAAGAGCAATAAACTTTCTCCTGTTTTCTTTTTCCGCATCTGAAAACATACTTACCATTTTCCAGTATCTTTGATGACTTTCCCTGGAAGCAAATCAATTATAGAGGTTTCATAGTTTGAAATGGGTTTTCCATCTAAATTTGCTCCAGTTACAAATCCTTTTGGAGCATGTACATGGAGTTCACCTAATTCTGTTTGTTTTATGTAATCTGTGCTTCTACCAAAGCTTTGGCCCCATGAAATACTCCCTCCATAATTGTCTGTGTATTTTCCACTATCGCCAGTATACAAAGCACTAGCACTCAAAGATTCTAAGTTTACAATTGTATAAACTATTTCTCTTTCTTGAGTTCTTTGCATTTGCATTGGTTGATACATTTCTAAAGTTTGTTCAAGTTGCATTTTTTCTACCTCCTTTCAATTCTATAAGTTTCTCGCTTTGAGAATATAAAATTAAATCTTCTTTGGAAAATAATTTTAAACCTTGTTTTAATGCTAAAGCATTACTAAAATAGGTTTGAGAATATCCTTCAAACTTATTTCTTAAAAAATCATCTTCTAAATTTTCATCTTTCAATCTCTGCATTCGATAAGACCATTTTAGATTGTGTTTTATTGCTTTGTCCGTAATGGGTTGAGATAAAACCTGTTGCCTTGCTTCTTCAAAATAATTTTTATCTCCAAAAATTAAATCCCCATTCATTAATGGAGTTAAAATCCTAACATCAAAATTTTTTAATCCTTGATTAAATTCTTTAATAGATTTATATTTTACATCTAACCAATCTGAATGGGCTTCATTTGGCGTTCCACCCCCAACAATAAAAACATAAATATCGCTAAATTCTTTTCTTGAACCATAAAGTAGAGCAAATTTTAAATCCTTTAATTTGTCTTTGTAAACATCCTCCAACAATCTCCTAACCCTTTCCGCTGTTGTCCTCCTCGCCATTCCCTGAGTATACATTGTTGCTAAATTTCCATATTGCTCAGAAAAACTAATCACAGAATCAACGGATTCTTTTTCTTGTCCTTGTAAGGAATCATATTTTCTTTCAAAATCTTCTCTTAATCCGTGTCCTCCTGAAAGAAGATATTCTGTCCAAATTGCAAAAGTTTCATATTGCAATAAATTTTGTTTTCTAAATTCATCTAACTCTTGAAAAGTTTGGTTTTGTTGTCTAAATCTTTGAATATCTTCTAAAGTGAATCTTCCAGAAGAAAATTCTTGTTTTTCTTCTTCTAACAATCTTTTTTCTAAATCAACTAATTTTCTTCCTGTTAAATTTTGTTCGCAATAAAGTCCGTGTCCAAAATATTCATGAAATAAACTTAAGGGATTTTCTCCTTGAATTATTGCTGTTTGATTTCTTGGCAAATAAATTCCAGAGGAGTTTGGATTTAATCCTCTTTGTTCTGCAAATTCATTCCATTGATTTTCTGGAATTTGCTGTAAAGAAGTTTGTTCTGGAGAGTATCCGAGTAAATCTTGATAAAAAGCGACAGAAGTTTCTATTAGGTCTCTTGTTTGTGGGGCTTGTGTTTGAACTTGCTCCATTTTTGTTTTTTCAAGAATTAGGCATCTTGAGGTGCCATCACCTCAAAATATTAAGATGGCACTTGTTTAAATAATTTTGTTTTTCATCGGTTTTAGCGCGCGTCTCTCCTATTGGGTTGGCAAGAAATGAAATTTTAAATTTGGTCGATTTATCGACGCTGAGAACATCGGGCTTAAGGGAAGTTC
>CAKZRD010000027.1 GCA_937143345.1 uncultured archaeon | reverse complement strand
AGGTAAACAGATCGGCGTTATTTATTTAATTACTTAGCATTTTTAGTCCTTTTACTTTTGCAGCTAACTATATTTAAATTTTTAACCTATGTCAACTAATTTTTTAGAGGTTTCTAATACTTAGTAAACTTATTATTCCACATATATTATTCAACTACTTTTTTTATTAAAGAACACCATTCTTTTGAAAAGATTTCTCTATTAAAATTTTGTCTTACATAATTTTTATTATACTCACCGATATATTTTCTTAGCAAAACATCATTAGCAATAATTTCTATTTTTGATGCCAAATCATCGGCATCATTTTCTTTAATAAAAAAGCCATTTTCGGGCTCCTTAAAATATTCTTTTATTGCTCCTTGTCTTGTAGTAATTATCGGCAAATTATAGCTCATTGCTTCAAGATTAGCTAGACCAAATGAATCATTCTTGGTAGGAAAAACAAATAAATCACTGTTTATAAATGCCTCTGCTTTTTTATATCCTTCTACCCTCCCTTTTAATAAAATTTTATCTTTATACTTATCAACAAAATTTTCAATCTTAATTTTTTCTTCTTTATGTTTTTCCTTAAAAGAACCACATAGAATATACTGATAATTATTTTCCTTCCTTTCTAAAATTTCTATAGCATTTAAAAAAGTAAACACTCCTTTAGATTCGGTTAATGTAGAAAGAAATAAAATTCTAAATTTATCAGATTTTTCTTTTATTAAATTATAATCTTCAACTTCAACAAAATTATATATATGAGTAATATTATCATTGGTCCATAATTTGTATTCTTCTTTTTGATTTATCCCAACTGTCACAAAATAATTCACTCTTCTAAAAATATAATTAATATATTTTTTTATTATAATTCTTTGCTTATCATAAAATTGATTGAAATTCAATCCTTGAGCGTAAAGTATCAATTTTCTTCTGCAAAACTTTGTTATTATCATAAATAAACTATCTTTTAATAATGCAGAAATCCTAAATGAATGTGTAATTATAACAACATCATAACGCCAAATTTTAAATATAAATTTTGTTAAAGCGAGAATTAACTTGATTATTTTCTTTATAGAAAATGTTTCGATTTTAGAAAAATCTTTATTAAAATTTAATTCAAATTTATCAAATTTAATGCTCTCATCCATTATTTCGTAAATATACTGGTGCATTAAAGCACTACCAAATAATGGCGGTGGAAAAGCACCAACAATAATTACTTTTATATTTTTTTTCTTTACCATAAGATTTAATTAGATAAACCAAGGAGTTACAATTTTCTTGTCAATTCCATCTTTAACATTTTTCAACAAATCAATTAAATAATTTGCTGCAGAATAGGTGTTTATCAAATTAGAATATTTCCTGCAATTTTCTTTAAAGTAGTTCCACTTTTCAAAATTTGTTAATATATCAATTGTTTTATTAGATAAATCATTATAATTTTCACTATTAAATACATACCCTGTTTTTAGTTTCTCTACTAATTCCTTTGAACCACATTTATCAGATACAATAACAGGTACATTATTTAAAATAGCCTCGTTTGTTACAACGCCCCAACCATCAAATCTGCTCGGTAATATCAACAAGGACGAAGTTGCAATTTTTTCTTGTATGATATTAGATGGAATACTTCCTAATACTTTTACTCTTTCTTGAAGTTTAAGTTCTTTGATTATATTTGATATTTTTTCTCTATCTTTTCCTTCGCCGACTAAAATTAAATTATTTGTGATTTTATTTGCAATAATACTAAAAGATTTCAGCAGTATATCTATCCCCTTTCTGTGTATCAACTGCCCGACAAAAATGATATCCGAATTTATGCTTGATTTAAAATTTTCCTCCTTGCATTTTTTGTCAATAAAATAAGCCCAAGGAAAAATAAGGTTTTCATTTACACCTATTTTTAACCAATAATTTCTTATCTCCTCACCAATCCCCAACAAATAAATCTTTTTTTTATTTACAATATTCTTAAAAAGTTTTCCAGCGATTAACCATTTCTTTGATACATCACCCGGATATTCTGATTGAAAAAAAATTTTCTTGCTTTTATTTGCTTTTATAATTTTTATTAAATTTTTTATACTACCAGGAAAACCGGAAATAATATGATAATCAAATTCACCGAGAGAATATCTTTCGAATAATTTCATTTCTCTTTCAAAAACATATTTATAACCTTTCAGTTCACTTGACCAACCCAATTTCTTTCTTTCATCGGGTAAATCGCTTTCATAACGAACAAGTAAATCTACCTTTTTTGATAAGGTGTAAAATAGATCTTCTTGATGAAAAGATGGAATATTTATGTGAAAACAAACTCTCAATGTTTCAACCTATATATAAATTTTTCAATAAATCTTAATTGATAATGGAAAAAAATTATTTTTAGAAATATTCTCTTGATTTTAGAATAAATTTTCAGGAACAAAATTTTTGAATTTTTATATTTTTTTATATTTCTCAAAAAGTCGATAGAATTATTAATTTCAAGTTTAATTTCTTCTTCAACTTTTTTTCTCCAATTTATATCATTTTTACCTGCAATTGAAACGACCTGTTGTCTAAAACATGCTAGTGATTGCTTAATGTGTTTTACATTTCTTGCACGAAATAATCTTGAAAAATACTCTCCATCCATATTTACTTTTAATAATGGATTTAATAAACCAACTTCATCTTGAATTCTTTTTTTCCAAAAAACGGAATTTGAAGTCAACACTTTACAGATGCCAAAAAATGTTGCAAAAAAATAATCATAATTTAAGTGTCTAATTTTATAATAGAAATTATTATTATAATCTACAACATTGACATTTCCATAAACAATATCAATAGAATCATTTTTATTAAATTCATCTACAACTAAATTGAAAGCATTAGGTAAAAAATAATCGTCAGAATTTATCCACACAACTATATCACCTGATACTTCAGCCAATCCTCTATTTATTGCTGGTGTCTGACCTGCATTTTCTTGCTGAATTAATTTAATTTTATCGGGATATTTTTCAACATA
>CAKZRD010000026.1 GCA_937143345.1 uncultured archaeon | reverse complement strand
ACAACAAATTAATTTACCAAATCAAAACAGATATCAACTCAATCAACAGCAAAGAAGAATTCATATAATTCCAATAAATATCTTGTCTGTTCCTCCAAATTATGGAAAATTAAATTCATTAATAAAAGATTTTTCTATTTCTATGATAACTTGTGATGGTCCTCGAAAACCTCTTAAAATAATAAAAAATGGAAAAGAACAGATTGTTCAAATTTTTTTAGAGAAACAAGAGATAATGAATCTTCTTTATCAAATCTCCGCAAAAACAAGAATTCCATTAGTATGGGAAGGGGTTTATAGGGTTTCTTGGGATAAATTTATTATTAACGCAGTAATTTCAGAATTAACTGAGCCTAATTTTGTTATAAAAAGAATATGAAAGGAATAACAGAAGAAAAAATAAGAAAAAGTTTAGATATTACGAAAAAGGCTCTTGAAATAGCTAAAAAAAATATAAAAAAGAAAAAAGAAGGAGAAAAAATAATTTCTATGGTAGAATGTTATTTGAAAGATTCTTTATATTTTTTAGAGAAAAAAGATTTTTTTAATTCTTTTGGTGCAATTTATTACGCTCATGGTTGGTTAGATTGCGGTGTAAGACTTGGCATTTTTAATGTCAACGACGATAAATTGTTTACGATTGAATGATTTTTAGTTTCTATAGATTTTCTAATGAATAACTTCGAGCAATAAATTTAAAAAAGGCAAAATCATTCATATATTATGGAGAAATTACATCCTGGAGCAAAATGGCAATTCCGTATAGGGGGATATTTTCTATTTGGCTTTTTTGGAATTTTTTTCGGTAGTTGGATTATTACACTCCTAACTAACCTTAAACTATTAAAATTGGAAATAGGTTCTAGCTCAATTTTGCCTGTTGTGTTACTTTCAATTTTTGGTTATATTATTTTTGTTATAATTGTAAGTGAAATCTATGCACAAATGTCTTACAATCGTTGGTTTTATGAATTTACAGATGAGGGTTTGAGATTAGAAAGAGGAATTATTTGGAAAAAATATACTTCAATTCCATACGAAAGAATCCAAAATATAGATATTCACAGAGGAATAATTGCGAGAATGTTAGGTTTTTCTACTGTAATGATTCAGACTGCTGGATTTTCAAGACTAGCAATAGCAGAGGGAAATATTCCTGCTGTTGAAATGAAACATGCTGAAGAAATTAGAAATTTTGTCATGAAAAAAATTAAGCAAACACGCGGTTCTGGTTATAATTCTCCTTAGAATGTTATTTTCTTCTTCTTTTTTAAAAAAAGCAAAACTTAGATAGTCAGCCTCGCGAAAACGACGAGTGCCTTCTCTAATACAATGCCAACCAGAAAATATGATTTCTAAATACAAAGAAGACATTCTCAGAAACTCTAAAATTTTGCTTTAAGCATCGTTGCACTATTGGATGTAAAGATTTGTTGGTTGCCTCAAAATTTTAACTTCTTTAAATTGCGATGTTATACGAAATTTCTTGATGGCACAGAAAAAATAAAAAGTTTATCTTTATACTTTTTTGGTTATATGTGTTATCCTGATAATACACAATATGATTAAGGCATAAAAAGCCTAACTCTTTATACTTTATATACTAAAATTTAAATAAAAACTAAGAAGAGATTTGTAAAAAAGCTTTAAGAATGTTGTTCTCTAAGTCAGGATTTTTCTTTTTAAATTTTAAGAATAAACTTTGAATTCTTTCATTTTTCTTTCTTTTCTTTCCTTCAATTTTTTTCAAATCTGAGTAAAGTTCAATCTCTTCGTCTTTAAGAAATTGTAATGGTGCACTTCCGGGATTAAATGGTTTTTTCATAAAATCCCCTTTTAAAATGTTTTCAAAAATTTTTTCTGCTATTTCGGTCAAAGAAAGATATGAAAAAAAACCTTTATCTGATATTTTTGTTTTAAACTTTTTTGAAAGAACATAATTAAGAACTTTTTTGTTTAACTCATCGCCTTTTTCTATAGGTATTTCTTTTTTATAAAAATCTTTAATCATGCCATACTTTCTTATTGTCTTGAAAATTTTTCTTTCAAAATAATCATAAAATTCTTTTTCAGTCAGTTCTTTCCCGTTTGTAAAACGCCAAACAATTTTTTTCATCGTGTGATTAGTATTTTATCCATCTTTTCTTTCAATTCTTTCAGTTTTGGAGAAGAAAAATGTTCTCTTGCAGGTTTTAAAATTTCAATTAACTCTTTTGCTATTGCTTTTTTTAAGTCGAGAGGATGAAGTCTTTTTTCTTTGAAATCTTTTTCTAATTCTTCGAAAGAAGAGTAAGTTTTATTCCCCCCGAATTTTTGTGTTCTTTCTATGATAAATTCTTTTTTCAATGCAAAAATTATATACTTTGCCCAATCAATTAAAGGGTTAAATTCAATTTCTCCTTCAGGACAAAAAGATTCCATAACTTTTTTTTCAATTGTTTTTTCATCGTCAAGCATAAATATCGCAGAACTTGGAACAGATTTCGACATTTTCATTTGGCTCCAAACTTCTTGCTTTCTTTCTGCTACTATCGGCCAAACACTTGGTTTGTTTAAACCAAGTAAAAGATGCCCATGGACTGCTACTGGTTTTACTTTTTCTTTTTTCTTATTTAATAGTGGGGAATATTTTAATTGAAGTGCAACATCTCTTGCAATCACTTGTGCTTTTCTTTGGTCTAAACCTGCATGAACCAAATTTAAATTTTGAGCAAATATATCAGCAACTTGCATCGCTGGATAAAGTAACATTGCAAATTCAACTCCTTCTCCTTCTTCTCTTCCTGCAATAGTAATACTTCTTAGCATTCTTGAAAGAGTTGTGTTTTTTGATATTTCTATAAATGTTTGCCAATACAAATCATTATTATGGTAAAATTCGCTTCCTGTAACAAACTTCAAATCGTTTGGATCACCACCGACGCATTTATATCCTGCTTTCAAAACTTCTTTAATGAAATTAACTCCGACTTCTTTTATTATTTTTAAATCTCCGCCAAGCTTGTTGTTTATCCATGCATGGTAATCGGCAATGAAAATCGAAACTTTCGCTCCAGCATCATGCAAATCCTTGACTTTTGACATACAAACAATTCCGTGCCCTACATGTGGCTTTCCAGAAACCTCAAAACCAATATAATGCCTTAAATCTTCTTTTGTTTCAAGCATTTTTTTTAAATCTTCTTCTCCAAGAATCTCTTCTGTATTTCTTTTTATTAAAGTAATTTTTTCTTCAACAGAAAGATTTTTCATAGTTTAAAAAGAAAAGAAGAGTATTTAAGAGTTTTGAATGGTCCCGCCAGGAATTGCACCTGGGATTTCTTCCACGTCAAGGAAGCGTCTTAACTACTGGACCACGGGACCTGTAAAAAATAAATAAAAAGAGATTATAAATTTTTCTAACAAACTATTTTCTTTGTCGACATTTGTGAACAGAGAGCAATTTCATTTTTCGAACTTTTCACAAAAGGTTGCACTTCTATAAAACATATTTTATTGTAAGTAGAGACATTTACAAAATAATTAGTTTGGTTGAAATAAAGACTTAAATTTTCTCCTGGAATAATTGTATAATTTCCTTTAAAAAAATTAAAAACCCCTTCTTCTTTATCGCTTTCGTTATTTATTCTAATAAAAAAGCCGGTTATATTAAATCTTCCATTATTTAATAAAGTTAAATTTAATTCTGTAAGAGGGTTGTTAAAAGAATAATCTTCTATGTAGATTGAAACTCCGTCAGGACAACTTTCTGGTTCTGATATATCTGCTTGAAATCTTAACCAAGTATAAGCAAGCCCTGCAATTATTAAAGTTATAGAGATCAAAAGGACATAAGAAACTACTAAACTATCTCCTTTTTTATTGAATTTGAACATTTATCTCTTCCCCCACTTCTTTTTTAATTATAAAATAGAAATTTTTATATTTTTCTAATTTAATTTTATAGTCAACATCGTCAATTTTTAAATCAATGTTCCCTTCTCTTGTTCTTGGAACAATTAAAATTTTTTCCTTTACTTCTTCGCTATTTAAGTTAACATTAAATGAAACCCCCCCGTCTCCGAGAAATATAGAAGCTGTATGCCGAAGAGGAATTACAAGATAATTCACCCCACTAATAGAAATGCTTATATTTTCTTTTGCTAAATTTAAAATATTAATGTGTGTGTTATTTCCAAACAGAAATATTAATTCTATTGATGGGTTTGTTGATATTAACTCAGAAGACAATTCGCTTAAGAAATCTTTAATTTTTTCATTGTTGTTTGAAAGACCATAATCAATAACAAAAGAAGATTCTTCAGATATTTGGTCTTTGAGTGGGAAAATTTCGTTTTGAGATTTTTCTGTCAAAATTTTATTTTGGTATATTAAAATAGAAGATACTGCAAATATAATTATTAGAGATGCTATGATAAAAAATTGTCCTCTTTTTTTTCTCATTTTTGACACAGACAGGAAGGTAGCTTGACAAAGCAGAAAAGGTTTAATCGAGCCTTTCTCAATCTCTTTTCTCTTTGAGCATCTAAACTATAAATTAGGGCTGCTCCGATCAAGGCCTGACCCGTTTTTTTATAGCAAGATCAAAAAGAGGGAGATCTCAGCGTCCAGCCAGATGCCTTCAAAGCTTCATCTTACCAAACTTCCTTCCGATCCGCCATAAAGCCCATTTGCGGTTTAGCGTTGGGCTAGCACGCTATCTTGTCTGTTATTCTATAAGAAAAAAGAAGTTTAAAAAGCTAACTATAGAACACTCTTAATAGATGAATTTTTGATATAAAAAAACTAACTATAAGAACACTTTTAAATGTAAAAATAGAATTAATTTTATGGAACCTGGAGAAAAGAAACTAATTGAAGAAAAAAGAGCGATAGAAGAAATAGATGAAATTTTTGATATAAAAGAAAAAGAAGCAGAAGAAAAAGTTGAAGCAACTTTGTTTATTGCTGGTAGATTTCTTAGTTTAAATGAACTTGTAACTTTAACAGATTTAAATCCTATTATGTTAAGAGAAATACTTTCTAAACTTGAAAAAAAATATTCTTCCGGAGCCATAATAGTTATAAAGAAGAATGATTATTGGAAAATGGATGTTAATGAAAAATACTTTTATATTGTCGGAAGATTAGCTACTGGAAAATCAGAATTTACAAGGGCTGAACAAGAAACTCTCTCCATTATTGCTTACAAACAACCAATAAAGCAGTCAGTTGTTGTAAAAATAAGGGGGAATAAAGCTTACGAACACATAAAAAAATTTTTAGAGATGGGTCTAATAAACGCGAAAAAATTTGGTCATACATATAACTTAAATTTAACGGAAGAATTTTATAATTATTTTAATTTAGAAAAAAAGGAATAAAATGCTTGGAGAAATATTAATTTACATTTCAATATATATTGCTTGCGTATCACTTTCTTTTTACACTCTAAGTTATATAAAAAATTTAAATAAGAAATACCCTTTGTTTGAAGAAAATGAATTGCCTTCTCTTTCAATAATAATTCCTGCCTATAATGAAGAGGAGTACATAAAAAAAACAGTTGAAAGTGCTTTAAATTTTGATTATCCTAAAGACAAATTTGAAGTTATTGTTATAGACGACGGAAGTAAAGATAAAACTTACAAAATTGCCAGATCAATAAAAAATAAGTTGTTAAGAGTTTACACAAAAGAAAACGAAGGAAAAGCAAAGGCATTGAATTTTGGAATTTCTTTAGCGAAAGGAGATTTTATAATAACTATGGATGCAGATACAACTGCTGAAAAAAACGCCGCAAAAGAGATGATAAGATATTTTAAAGATAAAGAAGTTATGTGTGTTACTCCTTCAATAATTTTAGAAAAACCAAAGACAATTTGGCAAAAACTACAGCAAGGAGAATATTTAATAGGAATTTATTTAAGAAAAGTTTATCATGGGTTAAATTCGATACATATAACTCCGGGAGCTTTCTCAGCTTATAGAAAATCATTTTTCGAGAAACATGGGGGTTTTATCGGTATAGAAAAAAACAATCTTACAGAAGATTTAGAAATGTCTTTGAGAATACATTCTCTTGGTTTTAAGATAGCAAATGCTCAAAAAGCGAAAGTTTATACAATAGGACCAAAAAATCTCTCTGAGCTTACAAAACAAAGAAAAAGATGGTATGTTGGTTTAATAAAAAATACCTTTTCTTATAAAAGATTGTTTAATAGAAAATATGGTGATTTAGCCTTGATTTTACTTCCATTAGCTTGGTTAAGTGTTTTCTTTTCTATTTTCCTATTTTTCTTTTTTTTATTTAATTTAATAAAATCATCTTACAAGGAATATTTGATATTAAAGTCTTTTAATTTTAACATAATTGAAAGAAATAATTTTTTATTTGAAAAAGATATCCTATCAAAAGCAATAGAAAGAACAATCTCGAGTTTTTTCTCAAGACCGATTTTTCTTTTTGCTGTTTTTTTTATTTTTATTACAATTATTTACGCTTTATATGCAAGAAGAAAAATAGGAAAGATTGAAAAACTCTCTTTCGGTTTAATCTTATTTATATTATGCTTTTCAATATTTTATTCTATTTGGTGGATAATTTCTATTTTAAATTCTATTTTTTCAAAAAAACATAGATGGGAGTAAGTTTTTAAATAAAAAAATCAACAAAAATTTATGAAAAAAAGAAAATTTCAAGAGCCTTGGATGTACATTTCATCTTTAATAATAGGTAATTTGCTTTTCATTCTTATATTTACTATTTTTTTTCAAGTGAACTCTTATAAAAATTCTAAGATGATTAAAGAAAGCGTTGATAATACAAACAAAATATTTGAAGTTTCCTTTTCTACAGAATTTTTAAATGAAGATATTTGTTCAAGAGAGTTTGAAGAAAAGTTCAACGAAGCTTTTTATTTTCATATAAGAAAAATTAGTGATTTGGAAAAAGCTCTTGGAAAAGACGATTGGAGGGTTTTAACTCAAAAAAAAATTTATAGTTTGGCGCAAATTAACCATTACTTAGTTTTTAAAAAACAAATAGAAAATTGCGGTTTAAACAAAAAAATTTTATTCTTCTTTTATAATAATAGCAAAGAAAAACTAAGAGAATCTGAAGTTATTGGAGAATTAATCACTTCGATTATAATTGAAAATAAAAACTTACAGGTTTATTCCATAGATGGAGATTTAGACATTGATATTATCAAAAAACTGATAAAAAAATTTGAGATAAACCAAACACCTTCAATAATTTTAGAAGGAAAAAAACCTATTTCTCCAAGGAATATCAATGACCTTAAAAATTATATTGAAAAAAATTAGAAATTTTACTAAAGAACATTTAGTATTAATGATTATTTTTTTAATTTCTACGATTTTTTTTCTGATTCAACACTATTTTTATTTGGGATGGGATTTTTCAGCTTATTCTTTAAATGCGAGATATCTTTTTTATGGAGGAAATTATTATGAAGTTTATCGTGCTCCTTTAATAAGTATCCTTTTAGGAATTTTTATGATTTTTGGTTATAAAACTGCAGAATACTTATATATCATTTTTGTTTGTATTTTATTTTTTTTTAGCGCGAAAAAACTAATGAATGTTCTCCAAGAAAAATATTTTAAGAACAAAATAAATAAAAAAACAATTGAAATTCTTTTTTATCTTTTTCTTTTGAATCCCTTCTTGCTTAAATTTGGATTGTTAGAAGGAACAGAGCTTCTAGCATTATCTTTTTTTCAGTTATTTCTTTCTTATTTTTTAGAAGGGAAAATTTCCGGATATTTTTTAGCTCTTGCTGTTCTTTCTCGTTATAATTTTTTTATATTTTTCATTTTTTTCTTTTTTACAAAAGATTATAAAAAAATAATTAAAAATATATCTTTGTTTTTTTTGGTTCTTTCTCCTTGGTTATTATTTAATTTTTTTAAGTGGGGTCATCCATTAACAAGTATTATTGATTCTTATTATTTAAATATATTTTCTAGACAAGATTTAAAAGAAAGGTTTTTATTAAGAAATCTTCTTTACCCTATAAATTATCTATTACCTTTTTTTATTTGTGGTATTTTTCTCTTTTTTTATAAAAAAGATTGGAAGAAAAAAGTTCCATTAGTCTTTATGATAGCTTTCTTTTTATTTCTCATAGATGTTTATAAAACACCTTTCAAGATTATAAGGTATATGTTTAACTTATCTTTGCCTATAGCTTTTTTTTCTTTATTAGGAGCAGAAAAAACTATAAAAAAATTTCCTAAAACAAAAAATTTTATCTTTTTTATTTTTTTTCTTTTATTTTTATCTTCAATATTATCCTTAACAAGAAATTTTTATCTAGAAAAAAATTCTATTTATGCTGAAGCTGGAGAAAAAATAAAAAATTTGGGCCTTGAAAACTGCACAATTTTGTCAAATATATGGGTTCCTGTAAGCTATTATTCGGAGAATGTTGTTTTTTTAAAAGACGGCATAAACAAATCTTTAGAAGAAAACAAGATTGTTTTAATTTTAAAAGGTTACACTACGATTGATGACATGTTCAAAATGGAAGAAATAAAAGATTATCAGTCTATTTATGAAAATGAAAAATTTGTTCTTTTAGGTAAACAAAAATTAAGCAAAGAAAACTGCTTTAAAAAACAAAGACATGATATACCTTTATTATTAAATCCTTGTTCAATAATTGAAAAAATTAAAATTGGCTCTTTATCGAAGAAGATATGCGAAATAATAAGAAAAAATTAACATTAATAATCCCTGTATATAATGAGGAAAAAACATTGAAAAAAATTATTTCAAAAGCATTAAAAAAAGAATTTGGTTTAGAAAAAGAAATTATCGTTGTAAATGATGGCTCTACAGATAAAAGCCTAAATAAAATAAAAGAGATAAAGAACAAAAAAATAAAAATAATTAGCTACGAAAAAAATAAAGGAAAGGGTTATGCTATAAGAAAAGGCATAGAAATTTCAACAGGGGATATAATTGCAATACAAGATGCTGATCTTGAATATAATTTAAATGATTTAAAAAAACTTGTCAATACTTTAATTAGAGAAGATTTAAATGTCATCTACGGTTCAAGATTTCTTAAAAAGAATAATTTTTACAAGAAAAACTCTTTCTATTGGGGGAACAGATTCTTATCTTTATTAACCTCTCTTTTATACTTAAAAAAAATTACAGATATGGAAACTTGTTACAAAGTTTTTAAAAAAGAAGTAATAAAAAATTTAGAATTGAAATCAGATGGATTTGAAATAGAGCCAGAAATTACCTCGAAGATTTTAAAAAAAAAATATAAAATAAAAGAAATTCCTATTTCTTATCGACCTAGAAAAAAAGATGAAGGTAAAAAAATTAAATGGAGAGATGGATTTATCGCTTTAAAAATTTTGATTAAAGAAAGAATTAAAAAATGAAAGGGATAAAAAGATTTTTGTTTTTCTGTTTGGTTGGCGGTACTGGTGCGTTAATAGAACTAATTTCTTTTAATGTCTTTCATATTTTTTTTAATTTTGCATTATCTAAACTTTTTGGTTTAATCTTGGCTCTTTCTTTTAATTTTAGTGTAAATAGAAATATAACTTTTTCCGCTTCATCTGGAAAGAAAAAAAAACAAATCTTAAAATATATTATTGTGTATTCTTTATCTATTTCATTAAATTATTTGGTTAGTGTTTCCTTTAATAACTTTTTAAATGATGGATTTTTTTATTCTAATTTATCTGTTATTCTTGGTATTTTAGCCGGATTACCTATAAATTTTTTCGGTTCTCTTTATTGGGTTTTTAATGAAGTCCACTATAATAAAACTTAAAAGTAATAAAAACCTCTTGTTATTATGAAATGCAGAGTTTGTGAGAAAAATAAAGATTATGAAGAACTCCTTGATGGCGTTTTTGAAGACAAAATAGATAAAATTTGCAAAGATTGTTTGAAAAAAGAAAATGTTCCTATAATAAAAAAACCAAAGAAAGAAGAAAAAGAAAATTTGAGTATTAGCCAGAGAATAGAAAAATTATCAACTAAACAAGAAAATAAAAGAAAAGAAATTTTAAGTATAAGTCTTGCAAAATTAAGAATTCCTCCGAAAAAAGAAGAATCTTTAGATCTTGTGGATAATTATTATTGGATTATACAAAATTCGAGAAGAAAAAGAAAAATGACACAAACACAATTATCTGAAAAATTAATTATACCTCTGCAAGTTATTGTTTCTCTCGAAAAAGGTCAAATACCTAATAATTTTTACGAATATATAGATAAACTTGAAAATTTCTTTGAAATAAAACTATGGAAAGAAAATGCTAAAGAAAAGTATTTTCCAGAAGACAAAAATAAAAAACAAGAAATTATTTTAGAAAACCTAAAAGAAAAAGTAAAAGAAAATTTTCTGAAAAGATTTTTAAATAACTTTAAAAAGAAAAAACAAAACCAAGAAAAAAAAGATATTTCTTCTCAAGAAAACAGAAATTCTGAAATAGAAACAATCGAATAAAGACAAAAAAGGAACATACTTCTTATAAAATGAAACAACTAACAGAAGAAAATGCAAGAGAGTTTGCTTTAGAAAAATTTAAGGAATTGCCAGAATTAAATTTTAATGGAATATTATTCATTCTGAAGAAATTGTAAAAATACTATCTATTCTTTCCAAAAATAAACATTTCAATAAGAATAAATTATCTACTTTAGTTTGTGTTTATGACATCGGAAAAACTATCTCTGAAGAAAATCGCGCAAAATTGAGTTTAGAAATCTTAAAAAAAGAATTTGTCATTGATGAGGTTGATATAGATTGTATTTTTAATCATGGATCTTCAAGAAACCATAAAACTGAGGAAAGAAAGATTTTTAGATAATGCGGACGGATTATCTTTTTTTACTAAAGAGTCTATCATGTTTAGATTTTTTGCAGAAGCGAAAAATTTCGTATAACATCGCGATTAAACGTAGAGTTTTTTGCGTAGCAAAAAATTTGAGTAGAAAAACCTGTAAGATTTTTGAACTTTTAAATCGCTGTTCTGTTTCCAGTAGGGCTGAATTTTAGTGCAACGATGCCGAAGACAAAAATCAAAGTTTGCCCCCGAGCGTTTTCATCGTTTGTTAGGAAGCCCCCCGTCATTTTTTGCTTCTTTTTTTCTAAAAAAGAAGATTTTCAGATTATAGTTTTTCCCAGAATAGAGAATTATCTTTCACTTCTACTTTTAATTTTCCTCTTTCATGTAAAGAACTAAGATAAGCCATAGCAACAGTATTCATTAAATAATATTGTTGTATTCCTTTCATATCTATTTGATAATGGTCGCACATATCTTTTAGGACTTGTTGAGTGCTCTTTCTTCCATGAAATCCCTCTAAAAGATATTTTTCGACTCCATCAATTGCTTCAAGATTTGCATCGACTAATTCAGTTAAAGACCCTCTTGGTTCAGCATGAGAAGGAACATAAAACTTATATTGAGAATTTCTTAAAAATCTCAAAGTTTCTTTAGTCCTATCTATATCAGCATAAAAAGGGATTTTGTGTCTTCTCAGCACATCTTCTGAAAAAAGAGAGTCTGCACAAAATAAAACTTCATCAACTTCTACACCCACTTGATTAGGAGCATGTCCTGGCAAAGGAACAATTCCTAATTCAACTTTATCAAATTTTAATTTTCGCTCATCTCTTTTTATTACATAATCAACATCAGAAGGTTGAGCCATTAAGAATTTATTTTGTAAATCTTTCAAAGGGCTTGCTCCAGAAAATAAATAAAGAGGCTCAAGCGAAGGAAACTGGATTATTGCAGACTCCACTTCAGGTGCATAAATTCTTGCTCCAGTTTTTTCTTTTATATATCTGTTGCCCCCACAATGATCTGCATGTGAATGAGTATTAATTATCGCTTTTGGGAATAAGCCGTTTTCTTCTAAAAGTTTTAATACTTTTTTTCCAGTATCATCATCTAAACCAGAGTCTATTAAAATGGCTGATTTTTCTCCATCTTTTACAACTCCGATATTTGCGGGATTGGGTATATAATAAACCTGCTCACTTATTTTTTTCATTTCCATTCTCCATTAACCTCTTTATACAAGTACATAGCAGTGAGACATTTTTGGTTGTTGTCTCCCTTCTATCTTTTGTAATCTGAATGAGCCTGCTTGAGTTGTTGGTTTATCTGTCAAATCAAGAGTTTCTGTATAAACTTTAATTTTGTCTTTTAATAAATATTTTTCAGTTCCACAACCAGGAGTATGATATGTTTTACTCTGCCATTGTGCTTTACAAACACAACCCCCTCCACAAGAAGGCAGATAAGCATGTTTTCTGCATTGTTCAATATTAACGGGATTTCTTTCTAGAACATCTTCATACACGGCAGTTTTTTCTAAATTCCCATCAAAATCAATTCTTCCAACCATGTGTTCTTTTAATCCAACAAGCTCCCAACATTTGTAAACCTCTCCAAATGCGTCAACTATGTAAGAACCGTCAGCAACACTGCTACAAGGAAGTGGCTGAACCTGTGGTCTAATATCTAAAGGAAACCCTCTTTCATGAGCTTTTCTCCATAGTTCAGGCATGATTCTAAATAATTTTAAATCAGACAAGGTGTGGCTTTCAAAATCAGCACATGCGTTAGTAAAAGAAGTTATATAACAAAAATCAGGATAAACATGATTTAAATCTCTGGACTTAAGCTCATCTAATAATCTTTCCATAGTAGGATATGTTTCGTCTGTAAGACTTATTCTAATATGTGTCTCAACATCTGTTCCCCGTGTCATGCCAAGAACTCTTGCTATATCCTCAAAAGAACCCCTTCTGTCTTCTTTGTAGAATCGATATTTGTTGTGCATTTCTGGATCACCATCAATAGGAATTTGCAATCTAGTTCTGTATCCAGAAAGCCATTGAACAATATTCTCATCTATTAAACTGCCGTTGCTTAAGACATGCAAACCAAAAGCGATATTATTTTTTCTTGCCCATTCTGAAACCTCTTCAGTTAATTCTCTGCCCATTTCTCTTGCTCCAGGCAAGAAAGGTTCTCCACCATAAAGAACAAGTTCTAATTTTCTGGCTCCTCTGTTAGCAGTTGTTTTTTTAATAAATTTTTTGGTTGCACCGAGTAACTCGGGACTCATTGATTTAAATCCATGAATCTGTTGCCCTTTTTCTCCTCTACCTTGATAACAATAAGGACATTCAAAATTACAATCATAAGTTAATAAAGCATTAAATTCAACATTTTCTCTTCCCTCTTTCCATCTTCTGTGCATTTGAGCATATTCTTCCAATTCATCTAATCTTGGAGGAATCAATATTCCTTGTTCTTTTAAATCTTCAACTAAACCAACCAATGAAGAATTATTAAGGGGTGCTAAATCTTTGCTTTTTAGTAATTGAGCTAATTCTGGATTAACTCTGCTTATAGAACCTCTTAAGGTATTGTAAACTAATTCATTCCCATTATTCTCTCGCACAAATACATTAAATCTGGAATTTTTCATTTTTATTCTACTCCAAGCTTGTTTTGTTATAAAAAGGTATTGTTCTAAACTTTATAAATCTTTTCATTCTCAAGTCGTAACACTTTCGAGGCAAAGCCGAGACTATCTGTCCCGAAGGACTAAGGAACTCCCCTCATCGTTTCGTTTTTCAGTTTAGGCGACAAACTCCATTTTAGGGGAGGGTGGTCGGGGGATTTTAAAATGTCCATTAAAGTATTTTTTAACTATTAAATTTTTACTTTATCCCAATTGCTGATAATGCCTGTTGGTTTTCCCGAAAAATCTATTCCTTAGATTTTGAGAATGCAATGTGGCGAGAAAACTTCCTGTTTTCGATGAGTTCGAAATGCCTTCCTAGAAATAGTATTGTTTGGGTGGGTTCTCATATAATCTGAGAAGTTGTTGCGTTATTTTTTGCTTCTTTTTTCCTAAAAAAGAAGACGGCACTTTACTTTTTTATTTCAATAGATTCTTCAATAATTTTCT
>CAKZRD010000025.1 GCA_937143345.1 uncultured archaeon | reverse complement strand
GGTCAAGCATGTCTTAAAGCATTACAAGATGTTTCTTTAGATTCTGATACGACGTGCATTAATAAATCAAATAATAACAACATAAACTCCACTATTTATCTTGGAGTTCAGAAAGGGTCTGATGCTTCTATAAATTTGGTTAAGTTACAAACCCTCTTATATAAAGAAGATGGGACGAGGAGATCTAAGGAAATAAATGTTAGTGAAATAGGTTTAAACGAAAGAAAAATTTTCAATGTTAGTTATAACCAAACAGCAGAAGGCAATTATGTTGCTGTAACTATCGCACCAATATTAAAGATAGGAAACAAGGAAAAATTTTGTGAAGCTCCGGAAACAAAAACACCACTTGTAAATTGTAGATAAAATAAATAAAATTTTTATTTTTTATTTTTTAATATGAAAAAGAAAGAAAAAAGACAAAAGAATAGTTCAGCTCAGATTTGGGTAGAGACAATTATCTATACTCTTATAGGACTAACAATAATCTCAATAGTTCTGACAATTGCAATCCCAAAAATAGAAGAACTTAAGGATAAAAATATTATTGAAAGTTCGAAAGAAGTTTTATTTGATTTAGATAACAAAATTTCAGAAGTTCTAATATCTCCTGGAAATCAAAGAGTTGCAGAAATAACGATAAAAAAAGGAAAGTTGGAAATTAACGGAAATGAAAATTCAATTTTTTTTATTGTGAACTCAAACTATAAATATAGCGAGGCTGGACAAGAGATAAAAGAAGGAAAAGTGCTTGTTAAAACAGAAGGCGTAAACGAAGGTTATAAAACAACTTTTAAATTAAATTATTCTTCCTTAAATTTAACAATAAATTCAAAAGAGGTTATTGAAAGTTTAGAAGCTTCGACAACACCCTATAAATTAATAATTTTAAACAAAGGAAATTTTAACATAGACATTAAAACAAAATGATAATAAAAACAGCATTTATTCCGAAATTAAAAATTAGTGATAATCTCTCTTCTGTTAATTTAAGTTACTCTTTAATTCCGCCTTTTGCCTTCGCTAACATTTTTTTTGACAATGATTCAAAACAACTTATTTATGAAGTGATAGAACCTGTAGGAAAGAAAGAACTTTTAGAAAAAATTGAAAAGATAGTAAAAGAAACGATAAATCTAAAACATGGGGATTTCTCTTATCAGAATAATGAAGAATACTTAAAAAAACTATTTGATGAATGTTTAAATAATCTAAAAATAAATCTAAACAAAAAAGATTATGAAGAAATTTTTTATTATTTATACAGAAATTTTTTTGGATTAAATGAAATAGAGCCTTTAATGAAGGACCCTTATATAGAAGACATACAGTGTAACGGAGTAAATCAACCGATCTATATTGTACACCGAATTTATAGGAATATGAAAACAAATATAATTTTTAAAGATATAGAAAAACTTGCATCTTTTGTAGAAAAATTGGCGCAAAAATGTGGGAGATATATTTCTTATGCAAATCCTATTTTAGATGGTAGTTTGCCTGATGGTTCGAGAGTTAATGCGACATATACAAAAGATATAACTTCTAAGGGACCAACTTTTACGATAAGAAAATTTACAAAAATTCCATTAACTCCTTTGAATTTAATTCAAAATAGAAGTGCAAGTCCTGAGATGTTGGCTTATTTTTGGATTTTAATGGAAAACAAATTAAATGTTTTAGTTGCTGGGGGAACAGGTTCTGGCAAAACAACTTTGCTAAATGCAATCGCTTTTTTTATAAAAGATGAATTGAGAGTTGTTTCTATAGAAGATACTAGAGAGTTAAATTTGCCTAGAGAGAATTGGCTTCCTTCGGTAGTTAGAGAAGGTTTAATCGGCGGAGTGGGTGAAGTTGATATGTTTTCCTTACTTCGTGCTTCTTTTAGACAAATTCCGGATTATGTAATCGTAGGGGAAGTCAGAGGAAAAGAAGCTTCTGTATTATTTCAAGGAATGGCGTCGGGACATTCTTCTATGGCAACAATTCATGCAGATTCAGTCGATGCAGTTATAAGAAGATTAGAAACCCCGCCAATAGAATTAAGCCCTTCTTTAGTAAATGAACTTGATGCCGTCGCTATAATGACACATGCCAAGATTGGACAAACAGAAACAAGAAAATTAAAAGAAGTTGTTGAGATAATAAATGTAAATCCTGATGGAACTTCTAGTACAAATACTCCTTTAATTTGGGAACCTTCAAAAGACAAATTTTATTACAAGGAAGATTTCCAAACATTTAGAAAAATAGAAAAAAGAAGAGGTATTCCTTATCAAAAACTTTTAGAGGAATTTAGAAGAAGATCTTTACTTTTAAAAAATTTGTCTGTTTCAGTTAAAAATATAGATTTACAAGAATTGAAAAATATAATCTTAGAATATTACAAAAACCAAGAATCTATCCTTAACAAATATGGTGTTAGTTAAGATTATTCATGAATGAACCAAAACTCAAAAAAATCTTTATTCTTTTTATAAAGAGAACAAAAACCAAAATTCTCAAAAAAAACAATTTCTTTTTCTTTCACATCTTTTATTGAAGATTCTACTAAACCTTCGACAATATTTCCGTCGGGCATGAGAATTCTTGTCTTTAAATTTTCATCAAAAGGATTTAACCAAGGAAAAGATTTGATTTGGAGAGCATCATCTTTTTCATTTAGAAAAGAAAAATGTTTTTCTTCTGTAATTGTTGGGTAAGAACACTTAAAATTAAAAAGATGGGACAATCGATAAATTTTTTTGTCTTCTGTCGTTTTATAATCTTCTTTTTCTATTAAAAATTCTTGACTATTCTGATAAACCCTTCTTTTTAATCCATCAAAACTAACGATAGCTTCTTTTCTTAATAAAGGAGAACCACTTATTTTTATCTTAATTGGGTTTTTTAAGAAAAAAAATTTCTTGGAGTCTCCTAAAAATTTTCTGTTTATCGAATAAAGAACGTCTATTGGCACTATTGAATTTGATTTTTTTAAACCTTGGATAACTATAAATTTTCTTATTGCTTCTGGTTTTATTCCTCTATCTCTTAAACTCTGCAAACTCCATAAACGAGGATCATTCCAACCTAAATACTTTCCATTCTTAACTTCTTTTGCTCCTTTACTTTTACTTATTTTTATTCCTTCTATTTGAAATAATCCTAAATATAAACTAACAGGGTTTTTCCAGCCAAATATAGCCCTTATAAAGTCCTGAACTTTCGTCGACATTTGATGCTCTATTCCTCTCAAAACATGAGTTGTTTGGATATAATAGTCATCTATTGCCCAAGAAAACTCCATCGAAGGATAAACACAATATTTATTTTTTGTTCGTGGATGTGGTCTATGAGAAATCTTAAACATTACTCTGTCTCTAAATGCAGGGTCCGGGTCTTGCATAGAAGTTTTTAAACGAACAACAAACTCTCCTTCTTTTGTTTCTTTTAAAAACATTTTTTTCCATCTTTCAAAATTTTTTTCTGGTGGTAAACCTCTACAAGGACAATTAATTTGCCTTTCTTTTAATCTTTGAAATTCTTCTTGCGAACAATTACAAACATACATATATCCTTTTTTTATTAATTCTTCCGCGTATTCGTAATATTTCACAGTTCTGTCGGACTTATAAAAAACATAATCCGGTTTTATTTTTAACCATTTAATTCCTTCTTCAATTAGTTTGTAAGCTGCTGGTTCAATTTGTTTTTCTTCGCTCCCTATTGTATCATCAAAAAAAAGAATAAACTTCCCCCTATATTTTTTAACATATTCGTCGTTTAAAATTAGAGCTCTTGTATTTCCTATGTGTAACGGACCAGAAGGAAACGGTGCAATTCTCATCACAACTTTTCCATCAACAGCTTCGGGTAATTCCGGAAGTTCATCTTCTGCTCTAGTTTTTCTCTTACTTATTTTTTGTTTATAATTTTCAAACTCTTTTTTTTGCTCTTCTAAATTTTTTTGATTAACTTCTTTGATAACTTCTTCAATTATTGGAAGAACAAGTTTTATATTTTCTTTTTTCAAACCTTCTACAAAAAGAGAATTTAATACTGCGCTTTTATTTGCTTTTCCTTCGTGTTCAATGGCGTTTTTTAGAGCATAAGCTTTTATTACCTCTTTATCCATCTTTGTATAAATCAAAAAGCCTTTTTAATATTAACTAAATATGAATCCATTATCTGTTTAGAGTAAGGAAGATAAAATATATAATTGATTTAATATGAACTTTTTTAATAGAGTTGTATATCGAAAACAATTAAGGTTGTTGGATTTTTATTCCTTGAGAAATGCTTATCCTACTAGAATCCTTTGAATGTATTGAACAAAGAGTTTTATTTTGGAAATTTCATAAAGCTATGAACAATTCAAAAGCAGAACAATTTCTTTCTGATTGAAAAGGAACTCTTTTTAAATAGTTTGTCACAGTTATTAGAAGAAGATGAAAAGCTGTTTCCCAAGTCAATCTCTTTCCTACTTCTTTAACTTGTTCTAATAACGCATTAATAATTTTATTTTAAAACACTAAATTTGGGACGAAATTTTTGACGCTAGTCAAATCCTCTAATTTTAATTATTAGCTCCTTTTTCCTTTTACAAGTAAAAGAAGGTAATAACCTGAATAGAAGTGTTAGGATTACTTAAAGTTTAGATTACAATGAATTTATAAAAGATTTTTGTAAAAGAGATTGTGCAAAAGAAAGAGTTGATGAGAATTGCATATAATCTTCATAGATTAGTTCGTTTGACAAGGATTTGACTAGCGCTTTTATAAAGAAAGATTTATAAATCTTTGAGAATTTTATTTTTTATGGGAAAAAAGATTGGTATTATTTTAGTGTTTTTATCTATTTTTATATTTGCTTTAAATTTGAATATTTTCTTGGCAGCCGCTAGATCCGTTAGAAATTGCCAGGGTAGCAATGTAATTGATACAGATAGTTGTATTCTTTGTGGCGCCTTTCATCCAGCTTGGAGAGAAGGTACTAATGAATGTGTATACTTAAGAGCTGGTGAATATAGTGGTAATAGGGGTGGACGTACACTAACTTATAAAATAATGGAATCTGGGTGTTATCATTGTGATGACTTTGTTAATTGTTCAGAAAGAGAAAGGAGTACTCTGTTATGCCGTTGTAATGGGTGTGGGGTAGAATGTACTCCTTCTTGTGTTTGTAATGAGTGGGTTAATTCTAGCTGGGGAGCTTGTAATTCCTCAGGAATTCAAAGATTAAATTCCACACGAAGTTGTAATTCTGTTTGTGGAGGAAATTGTTCAAACTATGAAACTATCAGATTTTATACTCGTCCATGTATCTATTTAGAAATTCCTTATTTTGCAAAATTGAATGAACCGAATGTTCCTATATCTTCAGCAGATTTTGGAGACACTGTTCTTTTAAGATTTGGTGGAAATAATATCTCTGAAGATGCAAATCTTACATTTCATGTTCAATTAAAAGAAAACTCTTCTTGGAGCAATTTATGGGGCATAATTAAAAGGTGGAGTTCTTTTTCTGTAATTTCTGGTAGCCCTTATAGTCCATATACTTTGATTAATTTAAATAACCATAGATTAAATGCCTCTGTTCAAGGAGAAAATGTTTGGAAGATATCAAACGAATTAATTGTTAAACCTATTAATAATAGTGCTCCTATTGCAAAAATCACTAATCCGCTATATAATCATTCAAATCCTGAAGAGATTTATAAAACATCAGTTAATCAAGAAGTGGAATTCAAACAAAGAAGTTATGATGAAGATGATTTACTTAAAATTGTTTGGGAATTTGGAGATGGAACTAATAGAACCATTGAAAATTTCTCATTGGAATTGAATCAAACTCACGGAGATGTAAATAAATCTTATTCTGTTGAAGGAATTTATGATATAACTCTTAAAGTTAGTGAGATGTATCCCCAAAGAACAAGTCCGCAATCTTCTTTGGATAGAACGAAGGTTTATGTTTTTAAAGAAGGAATAAATATTTTTCCTATAATAAGCTCTCCTACTGGAGGTGAAATAGGAAATATCATCAAGTTTAATGCTTCTCAAAGTTATATAGTTAATTGTTCAAGAAATCTTATTCAATATAATTTTACAGCAGGTTATTTAAAGTGTGTTTACATTCTTGAAAGAGGAGCAAAATCCCCTAAAATTGGAAATGTTTTCTTGAGATGGAAACAATCTGAAAACGGAAGAATAACTTGGAAACTTATCTGTCCTCTAAATAATCAAAATTGCAATAATGCTGGGGAATCTTGGGAAGGAGTTAGGTGGAATGAAACAAATTATGAACAAATAGGAGGGGTTGTTTTTACAATGCCTTTCTTCGAAGCTAAAGAGAGATGGGTTAAATTAGAAATGAAATTTGAAAACTGAAAAATTTCTAAAAGAAATTAAATAACTAAAAATATAGTTTGTTTGTTTTTCTTTCGTGTTCAAGAGCATTTTTTAGAGCATAAGCTTTTTTAAAGATTACATCCCCCAAGAAGGGTTCTTTCTTCTTTTTATCGATGCAATTTCTTGAAGAACTTTTTTCTCTTCTTCTGTTAAAAGAGATTTATTCTCTTTAAATTTTCTAAAATCACTTTCAGAAATATCTGAATAAAGAGGCTCATTAATTTTTAATTGCCTCTTGAAATTTAAACCTGGAACGGAAATTGCCGCTTCTTTTTTTGAATCTATTTCTTCTAAATTATTTTTTTCTGACTGAATAGATTTTACTCTTCCGATTTTTTCTTCTAAAGAATTAATGAGTGTTATTTCTTTTTTTAATTTTCCCAATTCTACACGAACACCAAATATTGCTGGATTTGAGTTTCTAAAAATAAAATCCAAAACTTTTAATTTACAAACTGAAGGCAAACTCTCAAGCTTTTTTCTTTCTTCATCTTCCTTTTTCTTTAATCTGTATTCCTTGAGAGCATCTATTATTTTATAAACAACATCGCCCAGGATAATTTTAACATCTTTCTCTTCTTGGATATCTTTGGAATTATCAACATTGAATCCGACAATAATCTTGTTTTCTTCTTCTAAAGATTTAGCAAATGCAATGTCGCTTTTTGTTATTTTTCCTATAGATGCTTTTTTAACATGAAAATTTTCTTGCCTTAACAAAACCAGTAAGGCCTCTAAACTTCCAAGAGAATCTGCTTTTACAAGAATTCCTTTTTCATCTGTTTTTATTTCTTCAGAGATCTCTGATTTAATTTCTTTTTTTATTTCGTTTAAATCATCCTCTAAAACAAAAAAAGGCATTCCTGCATAAACTTCATCGTCTGAATTTATTAAAATTCTAACTCCGCTAGCAGCAGAAACTTTTTTTACACTTTTAAACCCTTTATTTAAAGGAAGTGCTTCTTGTAAACTCCTAACTTTTGTTACAATTACATCAAAAAAAGAAGCAATTGCAATATCATCGCCTTCTTTTAATTCTCCATCGAAAACAATACACTCTAAAAAATTAACTCCTTGATCTTTTTTTATTTCTAAAATAACTCCTTTGCCTTTTTTTCTAATCTCTAATTCTTTTTTTAAGAATTTTTCTGAAAGAGCACAAAGCAAAGTTAATAGCTCTTCTATTCCTTCTCCTGTCTTGGCAGAACAAGGAACAATAGCAAAATTTTTTGTAAAATCATTTATCTTTGTATAAATTTCGGCATTAATTTTGTGGGACTGCAAACTTCCTATTAAAGTATAAAGTTTTTCTTCAAAAATTTGTTTAACTGAAATTCCTTGTTTTTTCTCTGAATCGATGAATCTTTTTGTTTCAGAAGTTTTCCAACCGGAAATATTATCGATTTTGTTTAAGGCAATAACAAAAGGCGTCTTATTTAATTTCAATAATTGCAAAACTTCGATCGTTTGTGGTTTTATTCCTTCATTTATGTCAATAACAAGAACTGCTAAATCTGCTAAACCGCTGCCTCTTTTTCGTAAATTTGTAAAAGCTGAGTGTCCTGGAGTATCAATAAACAAAAATCCTGGGATTTCGAGGGGGATCTTAAATTTATTTAATAAATCTTCCGCCCTCTCCAAAATTTTTTCTTTTGGAAGAATACTAAAAGAAATTTTTTGCGTTATTCCTCCTGCTTCATCTTCTTGTAAATTTGTTCCTCTAAGTTTGTCTAATATAGAAGTTTTTCCATGATCAACATGCCCACAAACAGTTACTATTGGTTGTCTTATCATCTTAAACGCCCCCGCCAGGAATCGAACCTGGGAGCCCAGAAGGGCCTGGATCTCAAGTCCAGTGCAATACCACTATGCGACGGAGGCACAAAATAGAGAATAAAAAAAGCTTTTTAAGTTATGCGGTTATTCCTCTAAAAATAGCTCTACCTCGTTATTATTTATAGAATATTCCTCTTTTTCAGAAAATACTTTAAAAAGAAGTTTTTTAACCTTTGGACTTTTTAAAAAGAAATTTTCTACGTAAAACTTTCTTGAATAACCTGGCTCTAAATATTCTAAAGAATAATTATTTATTCTTTCTTTTTCAGAATAAATTTCAAATGAAACATTTTCTGCTCTTACTAATCCTGTATTTGTTATTTCTATAAAAAAATTTAGATAATTTCCTTTTTTAGTTGCTGAAATATTAACTATTGAAATTTCTGCTTTTGCTTTTTGAGAATAAAGATTTATTAAATCGTCTATTACTTCTTGAGTTAATTTTTGTTCACAATTCAAATAAGGATAAAGAATAGATTTTTTGTCATTTATATGGTCATAACCAAAAACATGAAGAATTTCATGTAATTCAACTAACGGCATTTCACAATTTACCTCTTCTTTTTTTAAAAATAAACTTACTTCTCCTTGAATAATCAAAGGGTATGGGGTTAAATTTAAAAATTTTCTTGGACCACCTTCTCCGAGAATAAAAATTTTTTTTTCACCTTCTTTTTTTTCAGCTTCCTTCTGCGAACAAAAAACTAAAATGTCTGCAGAATCATTTTTTATTTCATAGAAGAAAATAACTTTCGTCTCTTCCTCTAAAATTTTAAATGCTTCCCTAACTCTTGAAGACTTTTCTTTAGAGCAATCTTCCTCGATAAAAAAAGAGATATTATTTTTAGAAAATCTCATATTTGGAACAAACTGAACTAAATTAGAACTTGCGTTTACTTCTATTGGCTCTTTTTTAAAAAATGCTTCGAAATTTTTTTCTTCAAAATTAAAAGAACTTTTGAATAAATAAAAAGAAATTGAAAATATTACTAAAAACAAAATTAATAAAATAAAATCACTAAACTTCATAAAAACTCTCCAGACTTTCTTCTTTTTTAAACTTTTTATAATTTTCATTCACTGTTTTTTCATTAACCTTGTTGTGATGAATAAATCCTCCCCCGAATGATTTGGGGATATGCATTAATTCGTGAATAAGAACTTTCTCTTTTTGCTCATTATTTAATCTGTCGAATTTTTCAGAGATTACTTCAATAACATAAAATCCTTTTCTTCCCATTGCAATTTGCATAGCTTTTCCTAATCCATGACATCTTGCTATTGTTCTTCTTGTTGAAGACCCAAAACTTCTCAAAAAACCTATATTATCTAAGTCTATGTGGTTCCAATTCATTTTTTTAACAATTTTTTTTGCTAATTCTCTTAAATCGTCTGCTTTTTCATATTCCATATTCGCTTAATCTTTATATTTCATCATTTTTATAGTTATTTTTTTAAATATTTTGTTAATCAGAGAATTTTTTAAAAAGAAAATTTAAATAAAAATCCTGCACCATAAAATCTCTCTTAAATCTTGTTCCTTCAAACCGCCTCTAAGACTTTTTTTTATGAATTCTTCACTATATCTGTTTTTTCTTGTTTAAGAAACTATTCATCTAGCTTGTCGTTTTAATCTTTCTTTCTCTTGATTATATTCTAAAGGAGTGTTATTTTTAAAGCTTGTTAATATCTTGAATAAAACATTAGTTAAACTAATTTGGAAAATACTATCCATTATTTTTTTAATTATTATAAATAGAAATCCTGCTTTTAAATCTTTCTCGATTATTTAGTCACGATTTCGATAGCATCGTTGTTTTTGAGTCGGTGTTCTTTTCCTATTGCTTGTTTTGTTTTTACATCTATTGCTTTAATAAAATTTTTTCCTAAATCGGTATGTATTTTATAAGCGAAGCTCAAGGCAGTTGTTCCTTCCGGAACTAAAAAACAATCTGGCAAAATTCTTCCTTGGGAATCTGTTAGTTTATTGGTTCCTGCAGGAAAAACTGCTATATGTTTCAATAAAGAAAAAACAACTTCGTCGAGAATTGCCTGAACACCAGTTCCTTCTTCATATTTTAAAAGAACATTTTTTTTAATTATTTCTAACGCTTCTTTTTGTTTTTTGTTTAAGTTTCCAATTATTTCAAAATCCTTAGAACCTGGTGAGTATTTTATTAAATTGTGTTTTGCAGCTTGTCTTAAAGATAACTCACTATCAGCAGAGCAAGGAATTATTCTTACTGAAGGAAAAACTTCTCTTAATTTTTTTAGATTTTCTTCTGCTCTTTCTTTATCAATTTTGTTTGCTGCAATAATCATTGGTTTTGTTAAATATCTAAGCTCGTGAGAAAATTCTTTCAATTGTTCCTTAGTCCATTTTTCCGGATTTTCAATATCAAATTTTAATTTTTTCATTGCTTTTTCAACATGTTCTTCTTTAACATTAATACCTGAAAATTGTTTAGCCACGGCTTTAACAAAATCGCTTTTTTCTGTTTGAACTTTTCTTGAAAAGACATCCCATGCTTTATTTAATATTCCAAAAAACCAAAGGTCGAGCTCTTCTTCAAGCATTCGAACATCTTTTATCGGATCTCCTTTCCCTTCTCTTCCTTCATCGTCGGTAGTGCCAGAAATATCAACTATATGAATAAACGCATCTGCTTTAGAGAGGTCATTTAAAAATTGGTTTCCTAACCCTCTTCCTTCCGACGCTCCTTTAATTAATCCGGCAACATCCATTAAGTCAATAGAAACAAATCTTGTTTCTCCGTCGCAAAATCCTGTTCTTGGAGTACATTTTACTCCAAAATCCTTACATAAACATTTTACTCTTACATAACCAACGCCCAAATTTGGTTTTATTGTAGCGAAAGGATAGGGTGCAATAAGAACATCCATTAGTGTTGCTGCTTTAAAAAAAGTAGATTTGCCACAAGAAGGTTTTCCTACAAGACCAATTAACATAAATTATTTTCTTTAATCTGTTTTATAAGCTTTTTTATACATTTAAAAAATCAAAAACAAATTAATTTATAGAGAAAGAAGATTATGTTTATGCCTTATTAGAAATTTATAGGAACTCTATAGGTAACTATTTTATAAAGAAGAAAGAATTGTTAAAGTCGATGAAAAATGAACAGAAGCCGCAGCGGCTACTGCTGTTGGAATGTTCGGAAGTAGTGTTAGACCAAGAAATGTTTTTAAAGCAGACCATCCATTCATCTTTATAATCCAAGAAAAAGAAACTGGAAATATTTTATTTATGGGAAGAGTAATTGATCCTACTAACAACAAAAATGTTTAAATCTTTGCAATTTAATTAAATTTAAAAAACCATCAGTATTTTTATTTTTAAGAGCCCATAGCTTAGCCCGGTAGAGCACCGCTCTTATAAGAAACTTTTCATTGAAAAGGAATCTCTTGGGTTTCTAAGAGAGGCGGGGGTCCCAGGTTCAAATCCTGGTGGGCTCATAATACTAAATTAAATAAAAATAAATAACTTTTTTGTAAAATTAAAAACTATTTTTTGCAAAAAGCGAGTACAAAATTCTTATCTTCTGCGATAAAAATAGATGTTTTACTAAAATAAGTTGTTAAAATTTCTTTAATTTTTTCTGGAGTGTATTTATAAGAAACAGCAACGATAATACAATCTCCTTTTGAAAAATTTATTTTCCCTATTTGATAATCTTTTTTTATCTCAAATAACATCTCAACTCTGTCTTGCCTAAACCTTGCAAAATATCCAATATGCTCTTTTTTTATTCCTAAAATCTCCATTAGCTTAACAAAAAAATCAAAAATAGATTTACTTTTATTATAATAATCAACCATTTTTTTAGTGCTGGGGTGAGAGAGCTTATTTCCTATAATTAAAAGGTCTTTATCTCCCATACTTGTTCTTATTTCATGAAGAACTTCGTGAACTTCGGAATTTTCCAAATTTCCTCCTAAAAATAAAAAAATATTAGTTTTAAATTTGCCTTTTTTTATAAAACCCCTTACTTCTGAAAAATTAAGAAAATCACATAAATTTTTTTCTGTTAAAACAACTTTTACATTCTTAATTCTAGAAACATTTTTAGAAGCTTCTTTAAGCATAAATTCGTTTATATCTAAAGGGTAATAAGCTATCTTATAATTTTTTCTTAGTAAATTTATTAAAAGTGTAGCTTTTTTTCCATCTCCACAACCTAAATCAATAATATTGATATTTTTTTCTTTTATAAGAGAGAAGATTTCCCTATAAAATTTTTTTAAAAGTTTTTTTTCTTCTTCTGCAAACATTTTTTGTTTTTTATCTTCTTTTTCCAATTTTATGAACTCTTTAGCCTGTTCTTTAGTCAAATACCATAATTTAGAATCAGAAACATTCCAGAATCTTTTTCCTTTCTCAATAGAATACCCTCTTTTTATAAATTCTGAAATTATTGCTTCTTGTGCTTTTTCTTTTTTAGAGTACATAACTTTTTATTTTACTTATTACTTTTAAACTTTTCGGGTTTTTAAAATACTTTTTGCTAAATAAATATGCAAAACAAAAAGTTTAAAAGTTTACTTAGTAAATTATTAAAGTTAATTGTGCTCCCATAGTCTAGAGGCCAAGGACACAGCCCTTTCACGGCTGTAACCCGGGTTCGAATCCCGGTGGGAGCGTAGCTTTAAAATATAACTATATGTTATAAATTCAACAAACAAAATTTGCTTCTGATATTCTTTCTTTTTCGTCGATAATTAACTTTCTTATTATTTTCCCTTTTCTTTTTGATTTCTCTCTTATTTCTTCGGGTTTCATTTTTTGAAAATTTTCTGGATAAATTATCTCATCTATTTTTATTGTGTGCTCTACCAATATTTCTTTAAAATTCTCACTAACATCGAAAAATAAATCTTTTATAATTTCCTTGCAAGAAGTCTTTAAAGAACAAAAACTTGGAGAAACATCTTCACAGACTTCTCCTTTAGTAGAAGGTTTTGGTGATTTGGGCATTTTTGGTTTTATTTTTAATTCAAAACCTGGAAAAGAAAAGCTTAAAGCAAAAAATAATTTAGGATTTTTATTAATAAATTCTAAAACTTCTTTTGGATCAATTTTTGTATTAACTTTATACTGTTTTATACCCATAAATTGCTTTTTCTCCTCTGAAAAAGGAATCGTGATATCCGTTGTAGAGACAATAATTCCTTTTGTTTGAATTTTTTCTTTTGATAACTCCAATCCTTTTCTTACAAAATAATTGGCAAAATCAGAATCCGACTTAATAACAAAATTTTTTTTATTCTTTGCTTCTATTCTGTATTTTTTATTGAATTCGCCACGACTATACTTTAATAATTCAAGTTTGGTCTCTTCATCAAACTTTCCTTCAAAAATTTTTTTGATAAACATTATTTTTTTTAAAATAGGTTATTTAAAAATTTTTTCATTGAAACGACAAGTTTAAAAATAAAAACTAATAAAATAAAATATGGATAAAAAATTTTTTGATAAGATTATAATATTGACAAGTTTTATTGTTATTTTAATTTTGGTTTTTTTTGTTTTGAAACCAATTCTTGCCATACTTTTTTTGTCTTTTGTACTTGCTAATTCTTTCTTACCTATGTATAATTTTCTATTAAAGAAATTAAAATCAAAAGGTTTTAGCGCTTTTTTAGTCACTTTATTTTTAGTGATTATAATAATTTTACCTGTTTTATATTTTACTCCTAATTTGATAAAAGAAGTAAAAAATCTTTATATATCTTCTCAAAAAATAAAGATTTCAGAACCTATTAAAACAATTCTTCCATCTAAACTTTCTGAAGATTCATTGAATTATCTTGATTCGCAATTTGAAAATGTTTTGTCTAAATTTTTTAGCTATTTATTTAATTCTTTTAATTCTTTCCTTTATTCTAAACTACCTTTCTTTATCGTAGGTTTTATCGTCTTTTTATTTCTGTTTTATTATATTATACAGAATACTAAAGAGATTTCTAACGAACTGATCTCTATATTTCCAATAAAAGAAGATACCACAAAAAGATTTGCTTCGGAATTCGAAAATGTTACTAATGGAATTATTTATGGGCAATTTTTTTTAGGAATAATACAAGGTATTTTGATTGGCTTATTTTTGTATGTAATAAAATTTGATAGCTTGGTTTTCTTTACTTTTGTTGGAATAATCGCTGGAATTTTGCCTTTGGTTGGACTTAGTCTCGTCTGGGTTCCTGTCGGGTTAATTCTTTTAGTAAGAGGGCAAATAATTATTGCAATACTCTTGGTAATTTATGGAAACTTTGTTAGTTGGTTTATTGATGGTTTTATGAGGCCTTATATTTTATCAGAAAAAACAACATTACTAAATATACCTTTAAGTTTTATTGGGATGGTTGGTGGAGCATATGCGTTTGGATTTTTAGGGGTAATTATAGGACCTCTTGTAATCGCTTATTTAATGTTAATTATAGAGTATTATAAAAGAGGGGAAATAGAAAGAATATTTAAAGAATGAGGCTTAAAATAAAGAGGTTGTCTTGGTTTGCTGGAAGACCTGTTGTAATTTTATCTCCAAATACTTCAAAACTCTTAAATGTACATGTTAATGAAAAAGTAAAAATTTCGGTAAACAAAAAAAGTTTTTATGCTGTCGTCGATGTTTTTTCCGATATAACAAAAGATAATGAAATAGGTTTTTCTTATGAAGTTATGTCTTTCTTTAATTTAAAAAAAAATTCATTTGTTGAAGTTGTGCCGGCAGATAGTACAAAAGCAGGTAAAATAATTAATAAAAAAATAAACGGAGAAAAATTAAGTAAAGAAGAATTAAAAGAGATAATAAAAGAAATATCAAACAATAATTTAACAGAAGCTGAAATTGCTTTTTTTATTTCTGCCGAAAAAATTCATGGAATGTCCTTAAAAGAAATATTTTACCTTACAAAATCAATGATAGAAACAGGAAGAAGATTAAAATTTAAAAAAGATATAATTGCAGATAAACATTGTATTGGTGGAATTGCCGGAAATAGGACTACTCCTATTGTAATATCTATTTGTGCATCTGCTGGTTTAACTCTTCCAAAAACATCTTCAAGAGCAATAACAAGTGCGGCTGGAACTGCGGACACTATAGAAACTATTGCAAGAGTTGATTTTACAAGAGAAGAAATATTAAAAATAGTGGAAAGAGTTGGTGCTTGCTTAGTTTGGAATGGTGCTTTAAATCTTTCTCCTTCCGACGATAAAATAATCCATATAGAGAGAATGCTAAATTTAGATGTTGAACCACAGTTAATAGCCTCTATAATGTCAAAAAAAATTTCTGCTGGGTCTAATCACATTTTGATAGATATCCCTTATAAAGGTGGAAAATTTCCGAGTATCGAAAAAGCTAAAGAACTTGGAAAAAAATTTCTGTGGATTGCTAAAAAATTTGGTGTTAAACTGAGAACTGTCTATACTGACGGAAGGCAACCGATAGGTAATGGGATTGGTCCTATTTTAGAGATGATGGACATTTTAAAAGTTTTGAAAGGGGATGGACCAGAAGATTTGAAAGAAAAAGCAATTTATCTCTCTTCAGAGCTTATGGATTTAGCAGGAATTAAAAATGCAAAAGAAAAGGCAAGAGAAATTTTAGAAAGTGGAAAAGCATTTGAAAAATTCAAAGAAATAATAAATGCTCAAAATGGTAAAAATGACTTTGAAAAAAGAATTAAAAAATTAAAATTTGCTCGTTATAAAAAGGAGATTTTTGCTCAGAGAGAAGGGAAAATAAAAGAAATAGATAATAAAAAAATTAATCTTCTTTGTAGAATTTTGGGAGCTCCAGAAACAAAAAGCGCGGGAGTTTATTTGTATAAAAAAATTGGTTTTGTTGACAAAGGCGAAAAAGTTATTACTCTTTATTCAGAAAGTGAAAAAAAATTAGAAGAAGGTATAAAATATTTTAAAGAATTTGAACCGATTGTTTTTAGACAAGTTTAAAAAACCCTTTTGAATTTATTTTTTAAGCCCGCATCGCATAGTGGTATTGCAGTGGATTGCTAATCCACGCCCTTCGGGGCCCCTGGGTTCGATTCCCAGTGCGGGCGTATAGAAAATTAGTGCTATTCTTATAAAAATAGAGTATAAACAAACTTAGATACCTAAATAATTAATTGAAGCAACAGCTAAGATCGAAGGCCAGCTTTCAAAAAAAGAAAGTTTGTTTAACCGAATAAAGAAGCCAGACCTTCTGCTGCTTCTGCTTTTGGCTCTTCTTTCTTCTCATCTTTTGGTACTTCTGCTACACTTCCTTGGCTTGGAGCTGCTGCTACTAAACTTGCATTGGCAAGCTGTTCGTCGATATTCACTCCATTTAAAGAAGCAACAAGTATTTTGACTTTTCCTTCGTCAACTGTTGCTCCTGCAGCACTAAGAACTTTCTTTAAGTTTTCTTCGTTTATATGCTGCCCAAGTCTATGCAACAAAAGAGCTGCATAAATGTATTCCATTAGCTTTTTTCTCCTTCTTTAGTTTGTGTTTGAATTAAATTTTTTAAAACATTCTCGTGTAAAGCTGCTTTTGATAGAATAAAGGGTAAAGTTTCTTTTGAAATCCATGCTAATTCTACTGCAAAAGCCAGAGATTTCGAGTAAGAGGAAATAAACTCTTGTAAAATTGTTTTTTTATCTATTTTAACAGAAGTGTAAATCTTCCCATCAGAAAAAGCAACAATAGGTTCTAAACCAATTTCAAAAGGATTTACATCAAGTTTTGCTAAAATTGCTGCTTTTTCCGAACTTATTTTCTCACCTTTCTTAACAAAAAGAGTGTCTTTTGCTATGGCTATTTTTCCGCCCTCAACTTTTGGCTGTAAACCTACTGAACTTAATAAAGAAATATCTGGTCCAGGTGAAAGATTTGTTGGACCTGCTTTAACCCAAATGTCATCTGTAGATTCTTGACCTGCTCTTGCTTTCGACGGAGTTTTGTTATCTGCTAAAATAGAAATTATTTCAAAAGCTTCTTCGTCTGAAAAAAGTAAAATATAATCAGAAGTAATGTGCTCTAAAATTTTTTTTAATTCTTCGTTTTTAGTTCGTTCTATTGCGAGTTTAATGAGATTTTTTTTAGCAACTTTTAGAATTGCTTTTTCCCTTATTTTTTTCCTTATTTGTTGTAATTGTGCTGCTTTCAAATTCTTAACAGAACAAATGATCAAAGATCTTTTATTTAAAAGCAATGCTACTTCTTCAACAAGTTTTCTCTTTCCTTCAAGGATAGGTTTATTTCTTTTCATTTTTTAATTTCGTAAGGTCGAGACATTGTCAATTTAATTAAAATATTTTTTATATTGTCTTTTTTTAAAGGTAGGATATCGCTAATTGATTTTATTGTGCTTTCAATATTTTCTTTTATCTGCTCATCGCCCATGCTTTCTTTTCCAACAGGAATTTTAATACTTCTTTCTTTTGCCTTTATCCTAACTGATTTTTTCATTTTTTCTACAAGATAATCTATTGTTTCTTTATCTTCTTTCATAACAACTCCTAATTGTGGAGAAGGCATTTTTCCAGAAGGTCCGAGCGTTCTACCAAACTTTGCTGCGACATCCTTCATCAAAGGAGCAAAAGAAATAAACATGTCGTATTTTTTTGCTAGTTTTTTTAATTCTCTGTTTGTTTTAAAAGAATCAAATTGTTCTTTTAAAATACAATCAATTCCCTCTATTTTTTTAGTTAAAAAAGCCGCAATTCTTTTTTCTGTTCCATGAGGCAATTGAATAAAAGTATTTATGCTTTGTTTTCGCATATCTATCTTTTGTAAGTTAACTATTAAATCAAAAGTTTGAACAAAATTTCTTCTTTCTTCGTTTCTTAAGAGTTTTATTGCTTCTTCAATAGAATAATTTTTCTTCTGTTGTATTTCTGTTTTTTCTTCTTTGGCAATTTTCTCTTTAATGATATTTTTTGTTTGTCCTTCTTTAATGATCGGTTTTTCTTTTATAATTTCTTCTTTCACGATAGCTTTTTCTTTTTTCTCTTCTTTAACTTCTTTTTTAGAATTTTTCTTTTCAACTTTTGATTTTTTTTCTGTTTTTTCCTTAACTTTTTCTACCATTTTAAAAATATATACCTACCACGCCTTGTGGCTCCTTTCGGACTCGGTGGTTTGGTAAAATCTTTTATAAAAAAAGCTTTTTAAATTTGTCGGTTTTAGAATACAAATTCTTTTAAAGAAAGTTTTTAATAGGTTTTTTATGATATTGGTAGCTTTGTTATCGAAGGGAGAGGGAAGCTGGGGACAAGTTGCTGGATTAATAAAAAGGGGAAATTGGGAAAAAGTAATTCTTGTAGGAGATAAGTTTGCTAAAAACTTTAATGTTGAAAATACAAACTATGAATTTGTTGAGGTTGATTTAGGAAAACCAATTACCTTGCTTAAAAAAGAAATGATTGAAAAAATAAAACCTAAATTAAGCGAAGATTTTGTTTCTGAAGTTGCTTTGTCAATTGCCTCTGGTGACGGAAAAGAACACATGGCATTAATCTCTGCTTTGCTTTCAATTCCTGTAGGAGTGAGATTTAGTATCTTAACTAAAGAAGGAATTATTTTTTTATAAAATTATTTGAAAAGCTAAATAGTTCTAATCTTCATTTCTTTCTTATTTCTCCCTATAGCTAAAACGCAGCTTTTTTTGTCTTTTGCTAAAATTTTCCAGGAATTATCTGTTTTTTTTAATTCTTTTAATATTTTCTTAGCAAAAATTTTGACTTCTTCAAAAAGAGGTTGTTTATCATAACCCATTCTATTTCTTGCGTAACCTATAGAAGTAAAACCTTTGATATGAACAAAATCAGGTTCTGCTTTAGAAATTAAAAAAGAGTAATCTTTAACATATTTATCTTCCATATTTGAAATTTCATTAAGATTAGCATTTTTGTTTTTGCCTTTTTTTACAAGAGTTAATCTGACGCATCTGCGACATTTTCCTTTTAAAGATTTTATTAGCTCTAAGGTTAAGTTAAATTTTTCCCAAGCGTCTTTATTTAAGGAATTATGCCATATTTCGAATAATTCTTTATTCGGAGAATTTAATGAAATCGTTAATTGGTTTGGCAAAGCTTTTTCTCTATCGAGTTTCTTTAATATTTCTGGATGTTGGCCATTAGTAACTAAAAAAGAAATAGCTTTTCTTTTCTTAATCTCTTTTATTAGTTCAGGTAGTTTGGGATAGAGGGTTGGTTCTCCAGATAAAGATAAAGAAAAAAGAGATGGTTCGAATGATTTTTCGAGTATTTTTTTGTTTATTCCTTTTCTACCACCAAAACCTGAAAGCAATCTTTTTCTTTCTTTTATTATTCCTTCGAGAAGTTTTCTTGGTTCTTCAATTTTTTGGATTTTGTTTCCTAAATTCATTTCTATTGGTCTCCAACAATGAAGACATTTGTTATCGCACCACATAACACAGGGAGAAAATTGGCAACATCTTGCAGATTCAATCCCATAAAATTTTTGTTTCCAGCAACCCTCTTTTCCTCTTAATGCTTCCTTTGTCCAATGGCAGATTTGAACAGCTCCAGAATCTCCAAAAAGACCATAACTTTTCTTTTTTAATTCTTTTCTTATTTTTTCATCCATATCTCTAATCAAAATCTCCTATATAAAAATTTTTTTAAAAAAGAATTTTGGCAAAAACCCAAGAGAATATTAATAAAAAGAAAGATAGAATTATTATCCCTCTTAAAACTTTATGTATTCTTTCCGTCTTTTCTTTTGATTTTGTTAAAGACAATATTAACAAATAACTAAATCTTCCTCCGTCGAAAATTCCAAATGGAAGCATATTAAAAAGAGAAACAAAAAGGTTTATTATCATAATCCACCATATTAAGTAGTAAATGTAATCTGCTACTTCACTATTTATTTTAGGTTTGTAAAGCAATAAAGGGTCCTTAATCAAAAAAAATCTTGTAAAAATTTTTCTTATTGGATTAAAATTTTGATTTTGAATATTTTTTATTAAAATTTCTTTTGTTATTAGTGGTATTCCTAAAAAAGCTAAAGAATAGTTAAATGGATTTTGCTCCAATACTACTTCAAAACTTCTTTCTGTTTTGTTAATTTCTGTTTTTAATTTTATTTTTTCTCCAGGTTTTTTTTCTCTGAGAGCATTTATTATGTCTTCACTATTTTTAACTTTTTTTCCATCTATTTCTGTAATATAACCCGATATTTTATTTAATATCGCCGGAGAATAATAATAAACACTTAAAACAGATTCTTCAGATAATGAAATATTATCTTTTATAAGAATAAAACTTTCCTTGGGAATAAGATATTTTTTCCCTTCATAAGTTTCTAATAAAGTCAAATTGTTTTCAATAAAAGAATGGTTTTTTATTTCTGAAAAGTTTATTTGTGTTGTAGCATAGTTTGTGATTAAATAACCTTGTGGGGAGTAAAAAGAAAAAAAGAAAGATAAAAGGATTATTCCAAAAATAAGAGAGAGAAGAAGATTTGCAAAAACTCCTGCTCCGAGAGTTGTCATTTGTTGTTTATTAGTTTTTTTTCTAAATTCTTTATCATCTTGCTCGACGAAAGCTCCTAAAATTGGACCTAAAAAAAGAAAGCCTGTAGATTTTATTTTTACCTTATATAAAACCATATAAAGGCCATGAGCCATTTCGTGGAAAATAGCAACAATTGAAAAAGCTATTATAAAATAAACAAAATAAAAATTTGGGAAAAAACTTTTCATACCAAAGAGTTGTGGAAAATAAGGGATCACTGGTACTATCGGTGGCGCTCCTTTAGTAGACTCAATTGTTTTTTCCGGCTCATAAACATAAAAAAAGGCGTTTAATAAAAAAATAAATATTACACTAATCATAAGAATAATTGAAAAAAATATAATTATTGGGCTCAGTCTATTTAGAAAGTTTTTGTTTTTGGAAGCAAACCTCTCCATTGCTTTTATTCCTATCTTTGTTTTATAAAGAAAAATAATGCCTTCTCTTTTCAAATTATTTCTTCTCTTATATAAAAAGAAAGTTATAACTAAACAAAAAATAAAAAACATAATTAAATCAA
>CAKZRD010000024.1 GCA_937143345.1 uncultured archaeon | reverse complement strand
TAAAGATTTAACAAAATTAATTTTCTTGGAATCCTTCATTTGCTCTTACTAATAACAAAAGCAACAATTCCTGCAACAACAAAAAGTAAAATCATTCCAAACCAATCACTTTGTGCCCACATCTTTAATTTTGCTTTATCAATAACGAAATTGAAAATCCTTGCCGCAGAAATAATAAAAGCAGTAATTAATATTCCAACTATAACAAAAGCAAATATTTTATTTCCAGTAAATGCTTTTAAGTAATCTTCCCCGACAAAACCCAAAAAAACCAAAATAAAAACAACACAAACTAAAAAAACAGCGAACCACGTAGCATTAAATCTGACATATTCAACCATTTTTGTATTAACAATAAAAAATGATGCTAATATTAAAGAAACAAAAATTGCAACAGCATCATTATTTAAAATTTTTGATTTTTTTATTACAGCAAAAACCAAAATAAAAACTAAAAGAAAAGAGAATATTGGTAAAAAATAACTTATTCCAGAAATTTGAGCCGCCATTTATCTCTCCTTTACTTCATTTCCTGATTTTATAACAGCACTTATCGCCCAAATAATTAAACCGATGACAATAATAAATGGGAGATATTCATTAAGCCAAGAACCTAAATTAATACTACCATAACTAAAACCACCAATCTCATCCCATTCTGACAAAGCCCAAATAACAACACCCAAAACAACAATCCAACCAATCGGTTTTAATTTATTGTCCGGTTTTTCGTTTTTGTCCATATAAAAGAAACCAAGAACTATTAATAAAACGAGAAAAACCGCCAAGCCAATACCAAATTTAGGAAAAATAATTGAAAAAAATCTTGGAACTACATCAAAAAGAAGAGAAATTCCAGCTATAGAAAGAGCGACGATTACATTAATGCCTTTAGCTTTATTTTCATCACCAAAAATTTTAATCTTTTGTAAAAGCCCAAAAACAACTGCAAAAATTAGTAAAAAAGGTAAAACATAAGAAAAAAAACCTATTTCATTAAGCCTGTTTAACATTTCCGTTATTGTTACCATAGAAAATAAAGAAAAACACTATTTAAATAGTTTTTGTTAAAAAAATAAAAAAGAAAAAATAAAAATATAAAGAAAAAGTTTAATTAACTCTTTTTCTTTTTTTTGGTTGCCGTTTTCTTTTTGGTTGCCATTTTTTTCCTCTTTTATTATAAAATCAAAAATAAAAGAATTTATATATTTTTCTATGAATCTTAAAAAGATTATAATTGAAAAACGTTCTTAAAATTTACATTAATAATTTGTTATTTCGAACTAACAATAACGTAAACAACTGCAGCGATAACAAGAGCAAAAACAATTATTGAATAAAAAAAAGAGTTATTTAAAAAAGTAGAACTTTTTATTTTATCTAAAAGTCCGGTTGCCCACAAAACCAATCCAGTCATAAAAACACAAATCAAAAAAACAATTACCCATTTGATCTTTGGATTTATAGAAGAAAAATCTCCTTGAACAAAACCAACCAACAAAAAAAATAGAAGAATTACCGTCATAGCGACGGCAAACCAAGGAACAATTTTTTGAACAATACCTGAGATAGAAGAAAAGCTAACAAAAATAAATGCAATAATTAATGCAACCAAAGAGTTTATTTGATGAACTCCATCACCTAAAATTTTTGTTTTCTGTAAAATTGCAAATGTTACAACATAAATTAAAACAAAAAGAAGAGCCTCCTGCAAAAATGGAACTTTTGTTAAATCCATCAATCTTTAAAGAAAAAAGAGTTTATAAATTTAATTAATTTTTTGTTAAAATTTTTCAAGATTTAATAAAAGACAGATTTTTACTCTAAACTCTCAATGGAAGACTCTGCTGTTTCTTCTTCCAAAGAAAATTCTTCTTTTATTGGAATAGCTTCTTTACTTATTAAAACAATATCTCCTACTGACTTTATAAAATTTTGGGGGATAATAACTCCTCTTGCTCCTCCGAGAGTTTTATTTATTTCAGAATTTCTTGAAACAATAACTCTCCATCCATCCACCTTATTATCAAGCAAATTGATTTCTTCGACGATACCAACCAAATTTCCGTTATCACTATATATTTTTTTCCCTATAACCTCACTTATTTTTCTTATTTTTGCCATAAAAAATTAATAAAAAGAAGATTTAAATATATTTCTATTCTTAAAAATATAAACAAAAACTTAAAAAACTTAGAAATATAATAATACAATGGAAAAAAATTTTTTTAAAGAGATATTAATTATTTTATTAGCAAGTATAATCCTTTCTATTTCTTATATCTATCCATCTTTAGAATCCAACGAATTTTTTTTGAAATTATTTGGGATGTTTATTCTTGTTTTAGGAGTAAACATAATAACAAAAAAAATCGTCGCTAGAACGCTCGATATTAACATAGAAACTAAATGGTGGTCAGTGTATTATTATGGTTTTCTTGAAAAAAAACATTTTAATAAGCCTCTTCCAATGATTTTCCTTCCAATTGTTTTAAGTATCTTTTCTGGAGGGTTTTTACAATGGTTCCCAATCTTGGAGTTTGAAGAAAAAGCAAGAGTTGAAAGGGTTGCAAAAAGATATGAACTTTATAGATTTTCTTCTGTTACAGAATGGCATTCCGGTTTAATTGCTTTTTTTGGGCTTTTCTCTAATTTGGTTTTGTTTTTTATATTTTTATTTTTTAACCAGATAGAGTTAGGAAAAATAAGTTTATTTTATTCAATATGGCTTTTATTACCTTTTAGCAGATTAGACGGTTCTAAAATTTTATTCGGAAGCAGAAAACTTTGGGTTTTTTCTTGTGTTCTTATTTTAGTCAGTTTAATAGTGTTTAGTTTAAGTTTTTAAAAAATAGTAAAAATGAATGAATTAAATATAAAACCTAGAGAATATCAGCAAAAAATTTTTGAGAGTTGTAAGGAAAATAATTGTTTAGTTATTCTACCGACAGGAACTGGAAAAACGCTTATCGCATTAATGTTAGCTGTTGAAAGATTTAAAAAATTCCAAACTGAAAAAATTCTTTTTTTAGCTCCGACAAAACCCTTGATAGAACAACATCTCGAATATTTTAAAAAAAATCTGCCAGAGAACTTTGCAGATATGCAGTTATTTACAGGAAAAACTCCTGCAAAAAAAAGAAAGGAAATTTGGCAAACTGCTGAATTTATTTTTTCAACTCCTCAGTGTATAGCTAATGATATAAAAAATAATCTTTATGACTTATCGGAAGTTTCTCTTTTAATTGAGGATGAATGTCATCGCTGTTTAAAAAATTATTCATACACTTTTATAGCGAATCATTATAAGGAAAAAGGAAAAAATCAAAGAGTGTTAGGACTAACTGCTTCTCCAGGTTCGGAAAAACAGAAAATTCTTGAAATCTGTAACAATTTAAATGTAGAAAAAGTTGAAATAAGAACAAGAGAAAGCGAAGATGTTAAACCATACCTTCAAGAACTCACTTTTGAAAAAATAAAAGTTGATTTTCCCCCAGAATATGAAGAAATAAGGCAGCTTTTAAAAGAAATTTTTAATGATTTGATAGAAGAATTAAGAAACAGAAAAATTTTTTATTCTATTCCTACGAAAATTGAAATAATAAAGTGCCAACAGAGATTATTTAATCTTTTAAAAAACGAAAAGAAAGGTAATTATCTTAAAGCTTTGTCTTCTTGCTCTCAAGCAATAAAAATTCAACATGCTCTAGAATTGTTAGAAACTCAAACATTTCTTTCATTTACGAATTATTTAAAAGAATTGAAAAAACAAGCAGATGAAAAAAAATCTAAGGGCGTACAAAAACTTGTTAATGATAAAAGATTTCTAAAAGCATATACTTTAAGTTTTAATATAGATTTTGAGCATCCGAAATTAGAAAAGACTGTTGAAATAATAAAAAAAGCAATTTCAGAAAATCCTAAAGCGAAAATAATCGTTTTTTCTCAGTTTAGGGATAGTGTAAAAAAGATTTCAGATAGCTTAAATAAAATTTATGGTATAAAATCAAAAATTTTTGTCGGGCAGGCAAAAAAAGGAGAAGGAGAAGAACAAACAGGATTAAACCAAAAAGAGCAAAGGAAAATCATAGAAGAATTTTCAAGAGGAGAAATAAATTGTCTTGTTGCAACTTCTATAGCAGAAGAAGGTCTAGATATTCCAGAGGTTAATGAGGTTATTTTTTATGAACCTGTTCCTTCAGCTATAAGAAAAATCCAAAGAGCTGGAAGAACTGCAAGATTAATGAAAGGAAATCTTAAAATTTTAATAACTAACAATACCAGGGATTTATCTTTTCATTATGCTTCCCAATCAAGGGAAAGAAAGATGTACAGAGTTATAAAAGAACTAAAAGAAAATTTTTCTCAAAAAACAGAAGAAAAACAAAAAAATCTTTTTAATGTATAGCATGAAAAAAATAGAAGACATTTTTTCGGAAGAAAAAACAAAGAAAGAAGTGATAAAAACAAAAATAATCGTTGATAACAGGGAAAGAAATTCTTTAATTATTCCATTTTTAATAGAGAATAAAATTAAATTTGAATTGAAAAACTTAGAAATAGGTGATTATTTAATAAATGATATAATTATAGAAAGAAAAACTTTTTCTGATTTTCAATCAAGTATTATAGACAAAAGATTTCAAAATCAGTTTGAAAATTTAAGAAAGACTAAAAGAAAAGTTTTATTGGTAGAAGGTTTTGAAAGCTATAAAAATTCAAGAATAAACGAAAATGCAATTCGCGGGGCATTGTTAAGTGTTGCCCTTTCATATAATATCCCAATAATTTTTACAAAAGATGAAGAGGATAGCGCTAAATTTCTAATATTAATTACTAAGAGAGAAAAAAAGAATAAAAAAAATTTTTCTTTGAGAATAAAAAAAGAATTAAAAAGTTTAGAAGAGCAAAAAAAATTTATTTTAGAGGGTTTTCCTGGTATAGGTCCTGCTAAAGCAAATGAATTATTAAAGAACTATCAAAATTTAATATCCATATTTACGGAAAAGAAGAAAAATTTAGAAAAAATTCTCGACGATAAAACAGCAGAAAAACTAAAAGAAATCGTTGAAAAATAATTATTCTGGTTTTAAAACAACTTTTGAAAATTTTTTTATTTTGGAGATTTTTTTTATTTCATCTAAAGAAACCTTTTTTATGTTTTCTTCAAAATTATAATAATCCTCTGCTTTTTTTGTAATTTCAAACATTAACAAATTTGTTGCGACGTTTAAAGAATCTTCATTTTCAAGATAGAAATTTCCTATAACTTTCTCTTTAATTTTTGTTAATTCTTCTTCTGTTAAATCTGAGAGTTTTGAAAATTCTTTTAGGGATGTATATATTACTTCCTCGATATTTTTTTTATCAGTACCTGCAAAAATATACATATAAGAATAATTTTTTCCCGTATCCAAATCACTTTTTATTGTGTAGACCAATCCTTTTTTTTCTCTCACCTCTAAAAAAAGTTTGCTAGACATTCCTTCTCCTAGTATAGAATTAAAAACTTTTGTAGCATAACTCTCCTTTTCAGAAGAAAGAGGAAAATGAAATCCAAGACAAAGATTCGCTTGCTTCAAATCTTTTTTCGTGAATGACATGTTAGAAATTCTTTTTTTTATATTTATCTTTTTTATAAGTTTTTTTTCATCTAAGGATAGTTTTTTTTCAACAAAATCTAAAACATCTTGAAAATCGACACCCCCAACTACAACGAGGACAGAATTAGAAGAAGAATAGAAATTTTTATGAAATTCTAAAAGCTTTTCTCTTCTAAAGGAAAGAATATTTTCTGCTTTTCCAGAAATTGGTAAACCGAAAGGGGCTTCATAAAGTGATTCTTTTATTTTATTTAGTGTAAAGTAAATTGGATTGTCGTCATACATCTTAATTTCTTCACAAACTACTAATGCTTCTTTTTTTATTTCTTCTTCTGGAAAAATAGGATTAAAAAAAATATCAAACAAGACATCTAAAGCATTTAAGAAATATTTACTTGGAACTTTTGCATGATAGGAAGTAAATTCTTCATGAGTAAACGCGTTTAAAATCCCACCAACCATCTCAATTTCTTTAGATATTTGTTCTGAATCTCTCTTTTTTGTTCCTTTAAAACACATATGCTCTAAAAAATGTGCTATGCCCTTTTCCTCTTCGTTTTCAAAAGCAGAACCAAACCTTGAAGAAATAATTAAACTAACTACGGGGATATCTCTCTTTTCATGGATTAAGGTAAAACCATTGCGAAAAACTTTTTTGGTAAATAATCCCATAATTAGAATCAATAAGAAAGGTTTTTATTTCTTTCTACATTTAAATATCCTTTCATCACCAAGAAAAAAATCTTCGACAAAAAAATTTTCTTCTAGAAAAAGTTTAAGCCATGTGCGTTTCGCTTCAAAAGATTTCTTTTTTGAAATTGTTTTTGTCGGCATGCTAATAACGATGAGATCTTTTTCATTTATTTGGTTTTTAATCATTAAAAGAAGTTTTTTAGAATAATCTCTTTCAAAAAATTCTAAAGCATCTATTACTTGAAATAAAAAAATTGCAGTTGGTGAATTTAAAGAAGATATTATTTCTTCAATTTTTCCAAGATTAAATAAATCTTCTTGTATGGCTCTTGCCTTTAGAAAACCTTTTTTATTAAAAAAATCATTTGTTTTCTGAACAATTCTTTCTTCTGCTTCTATACAGATGTAATTAACTTCTCCGAGAATTTCTTTCAAGAAAAGGTATGAAAAACTATTAATCCCAGAACCTAAATCAAGAATGTTTGAGAAGTTTTTATTTTTTTCGAATATTTTATTATAGAAAAAAGGATAATCTCTGTTTTTAGAAGAAAAATGACTTTTTAATATCCTTTCGTCGTTAATTTTTAGAACTTTATTAGTTGAAAAAACTAAGAAATATTTTCTTAAAATAGCACGACATTTTTTAATATCTTTTTTAGACAAAATAAGTGCTCTTTCTATTAAAGAATCCGGTAAATAAGAAAACTCTTTCTTTTTTTTAACCTGGTTTAGTTCTTCATTCATTTTTCTAAAAAATTTCTTATGGCTTCTTTATTTCTAACTTCCGAATGGAAAAGGCAAGCATAAAATTCTTTTTATGAAGCTTTTCTTTACATGTTGATATTAACAAAACAACCATAATTTAAATAAAAGAATATTCTTTTTAAACTTAACAAAAGTTTATTAAATAAAAAAAATAAATAAAATCTATGGATAAAGAAGGACTTTCAACAAAAAAATCCAAAGAGCTTTTAGAAAAATATGGATTAAACGAGATAGAAGAAAAAAATAAAAAGACAATATTAAAAATTCTTCTTAATCAAATAAAAAATAATTTTGTCATATATCTTCTTTTATTTGCGACGATTTTATCTTTTTTAGTCGAAAAAACAACTACGGGATATGTAATATTAGTGGTTGTTTTCATAGTAATATTTACAGGTTTTATTCAAGAATACCGGGCGGAAAAAGCAATAAAAGCTTTAAAAGAAATGCTTGTTCCAGTATCAATCGTTATTAGAGATGGAAAGGAAAAGGAAATTCCATCAAAAGAAATTGTTCCTGGAGATATAATAATATTAAGAACTGGAGAGAAAATACCTGCAGATTGTTTAGTTTTAGAAGAAAAAGATCTTCTTATTGATGAATCTATATTAACAGGAGAGTCAAAAGAAGTTTCAAAGAAGAAAATTAAAAGTGAAGACGATTATACTAATGAAAATATCTTGTTTATGGGATCTTTTGTTATTCAAGGGAAATGTATTGCAAAAGTAATTCATACCGGAATGAACACAAAATTTGGAAAGATAGTAGATTTGATTTCGTCTACAGAAAAAGAATTGCTACTACAAAAAAAATTGAATAAAATAGCAAAATATCTTGCTTTTTTCGGAATTGTTTTTTCTCTTTTGATAGGCTTAATTTTTATTTTAAGAAACCAGGAAATAAATAAAGAAATTATTATAGAAGCAGTTATCATTGTAATTGCTGTTGCTGTTTCTTCTTTCCCAGAAGGTTTTCCAGTAGTTTTGATAACAGCTCTTTCGACAGGTTGTTATAGAATGGCAAAAAAGAATGCAATAGTAAACAGAATGTCAGTAATAGAAACCCTCGGAGAAACAACAGTTATTTGTACAGATAAGACAGGAACTATAACTAAAGGAGAAATGACAGTAAAAAAAATTTTAGTAGACGGAAGAATTTATGAAGTTACTGGAGAAGGATATAAAGGGCATGGAGAAATTTTTTGTGTTGAAAATTATAAAAATAAAAAAATAAACCCTCAAAAGGAGAAGATTTTATTAAAGTTAATAGAGGCTAGTGTTTTATGTAATGATGCAATAATAGAAAGAACTGGTGATGATAGGGAATTTAAAATAATTGGATCGCCTACAGAGGCCTCTCTTCTTGTTTTAGCTTCTAAAATTAATTTGTATAAGGAAGATTTTAAACAAAAAAGAATAGAAGAAATACCTTTTGATTCTAAAAGAAAAATCATGTCAGTTTTATGTAAGGAAAAGGAAGAAAAAAAAGTTTATTCAAAAGGGGCCGTCGAAATTTTAATAGAAAAATGTTCATTTGTAGAAAGAAAAGACGGGATATTTAGATTAACTGAAAAAGAAAAAAGAAAAATTTTAGAAATAAATAAAAAATTTAATTCTCTCGCATTTAGAACAATAGGGATAGCATACAAAAAAAATAAAACAGATTTAATCGAGGAAAAAGATCTAATTTTTCTTGGTTTTGTAGTAATAGAAGATCCTCCAAAAGAAGGAGTTAGAGAAGCATTAAAGATTTGTAATGATACTGGAATAAAAGTTAAAATGATTACAGGGGATAATAAGGAGACTGCTTTGTCAATAGCAAAACAAATAGGATTGAAAGGAAAAATAGTTGAAGGAGATTATTTAGAAAGAATAACTGAAGAAGAACTATCTAAAGTTGTTGAAGATATTTCTATTTTTGCTAGAGTAAAACCAGAACATAAGTTAAAAATTGTAAAGGCGTTAAAAATGAATGGGGAAGTTGTAACAATGACTGGCGACGGAGTTAATGATGCTCCTGCGTTAAAAGAAGCACATATTGGAGTTGCAATGGGAAAAAGAGGAACAGACGTATCAAAAGAAGTTGCCGATATTACTTTAAAAGATGATAATTTTATTACAATAATAGAAGCTATAAAGGAAGGAAGAACTATTTTTTCTAACATACAAAAATTTACAACATATCAAGTATCAATAAATTTTGCTCAGGTTATGATTATCTTTTTAGCGATTCTTTTTGGTTTTCCAATACCTTTAGTTGCTATACAAATCTTATTCATGAATTTATTTTCCGACGAGGTGACCGCAATAACTTTAGCATTTAATCCTTATTCGAAAGATGTCATAAATCAAAAACCAAGAAAAAAATCTGAAATAATAACAAAACCTTTGTTCTTAATGCTATTAATATCTGGATTAATGATTTCACTATTTTCCCTCGGAGCTTTTTATTATACTCTTTTAAGAGAAAATTCTGAAAAAGTAGCAAGAACAATTGCCTTTTCAACAATGGTTTTTTTTGGAATTACGAATGCTTTTAATTTTCGCTCTTTTAGAAAAATGTCTCTGAATAGAAGTCCCTTTACAAATAAACCTTTGTTTTTTGCTTCAATAATAGCTATAATCTTTACATTGTTATCTATTTATAACAATAAATTAAATAAGATCTTTGAAACAACTCCAGTAAGTCCAATTTACATTCTTTTTTCTATTTTTGCTTCTTTATCAATATTAATTGTTTTTGATTTACTTAAGAAAATTAATGAAAAGAAAAATCTTTGGACAGAAGATATGCAAGAATTTATTCATAAAGAAAAATTTAAATAGATGTTTAAAATAAAAAAATTATTTGAATATTCCTCTCCAAGAATTTCCTTCACCGATGATATTTATTAAATGAGTGTTAACTCTTTTTTTAAATAAAGGACAGTTAATTACTAAAGTTTCGTATTCACCGCCCTCGCCAGCAGGATTTATTTTATATTTTCTTTGCAATTCTTTTATTTCTTCTATAAATTTTTCGTCGATTTTTTTCCCGATCCAGTTTTTATCCAGCGGATAAGCGGCAACAGAGGATAAAATGACTTCGAAATTATTATCAATTAATTCCTTTAATAAATCAATTTGATTTTTTTGCCAAAGAGGGTTAAAACACTTTATTTTTTGTTCATTACAAATTCTTTGGATTCTTGACGCCTGATAAACACTTTCAATTGCTCCGCTAACAACACCTTCTATTCTATATTTTTTTATTGCTTCTTCAATGACTTTTTTTAAGTCTAACAATTCTTTTTCTTTTTTTCCTTTTGTTTTTTTTATTAAAAGAGGAATTTTCATTAATTTTGCTTGTTTTTTTGTCATTTCAATCGCAGGAGTATGAAACATATAACTTTCTTTGTTTTCAGAAAAAATAGAAATTAAGCAAGAAAGGTCGTACTTTTCTTTTTTCGCAAGCCAAGCTGCATAAGTCGAATCTTTTCCCCCAGAAAAAAGAATGCACACTTTCATAAAATTAAAAATTTAAGGAAGATTAAAAAGTTTATCTTTGTGTCTTTTTAGTTTTCTCAAACTAATGAGGGTTGATTTTTAGTGTAAGGTACCGGGGAAAAAACAAAGTCGTGAGCCATATTAATTTAAAGAGACACTTTAGGACGGCTGGACGCTGTCCATTTTAATAATAGAAGTTGTTGTGTATTTTTGTTTTTATTCATATTATCAAGTAAGAAGTGTTCGTGCCTCAGAGCGGTTTCTGAGAAAAAATCAAAATGGAATATGGATTTTAAGAAGAAAGTAAGTATGTAATGCAAAATCAAGATACTCTTAGAGAGGTTTTTGGTGGAGCAATAATCGTAGTATACAAATAGGTAGTAGTGGCTTCAGGAGATGAAAGGAATAATTTTCTTAGACAGGTTAGAGATAGAATTGAGAAAAAACCTGTTTTTATTGGTTGCATAGATGATATTTTAAATCAGCCTGAAGTAGAATTTCGACACCACTTGCTGTAGATTGATTTTTTCTCTTGCGAACGAAGTGAGCATAAGGTGTGTACCCCTATTTATTGAAACTAATCATATTAGGCTCTTGTTTCCTCGTGAGGCTCATCTAAAATGCGGAAGCATTTTGAGAGCTGAACCGATAGAGATGAAACAACGAGAAACTTAGAGTTTCGAAGAGTAGAATTTTTGCGATAAGTATTATTTAAGTCTGGAACACCTTACCTACTATATGGGAGTTGATGGCAGGTTGGAATCCGCTATATTTAGAGTTATGTCTGAGATAGTGTTATAAATAAAAGAAGTACCAATCAAAACAAAGAATAATATAATTCTTACAAAATCTAATTTCCTAGCTAGTTCAAAAGATTTCTGTAATTCTTTTAGAAACTTTGCAATTTCTTCTTTTGTAAGAGAAGTATTCATCAGCGATAAGTTATATAATTTTTTATCAATAAACGGCTGTTTTATTCCAAGTTCGTTTCTTGCCGCAATAATCTTTCTTTTTACAGACCAAGTTATAATTTGAATAACAGCGAGAGCTATAAATAGAAGAAATATTGAAAAACCCAATAATTGCATTTACCATATTGGATTATTGAAGCAATATCTATTTTCACCTACTTTCATTTTTATTTTTTTGATAAATTTATTTTATTATTAATGTTTCTTGTAGAAGGTTGTTTAAATAGTTTTAGTAAAAAACACTCGCTAGCTTATTGAAACTAATTGGTGTTATGCGAGGTTTTTCAGAATGAAAAAATGCAACATGATCGAGCATTTTTTTCTCGCAAGAAAAACCGCGGAGTTAATTTGGAATTTGTCAGAAAGTTCATAGTTTAGTTTTATTATTAAGAGTTTGTCGCCGTAGTTTCGTAAGGGAATTCTGTTTTTTGCTTACTTTTTTTAGTTTGGAAAGTAAGTTTTATTTAAATCAATTAACAAGAGGTTATTTAAAATATCAATAACTAATTCCTTGATTTTATCATTATTTAAATTTTTAAATTTCATCTCTTTAATTTTTTGAATCTCATTTATTCTTATTTTCTTTTGTAATATGATAAAATCATTAAGTTTATTTAATACCTCTTGGATATTTTCTTTTATATAAGATTCTTTAGTAGTTTTTTCTAAAATGTCTCCAATGTTTTCCAATTTTTTGAATATTAGTCTCCATAAAAATATTTCTTCAATGTCATTAACAGTATCATCTCTTAAATTTAATTTTTGACTACTTTCATAAAGTATTCTTTTTGAGAAATGATAAAGGCTATCTGATTCATTTTCCAATATATTTTTTGTTTTGCTGTTGTTATTTAAGATACAATCAACCATATTATTTAGGATTATAACCATTCTTTTTGCTAGATCACGAATTAAAATGTTTGTCTTTTCATATGAATCACAAATTGTTATATTATTATCATCATCATTATCGTTTATTATTTTAAAACCTTCTAAATGTGATAGTATCTCAAGCACTATAGGTTTTGCAGATAAATAATCATTTTTATTTTTGAAAATTAGTCTAACTTTTGAAACAGCTCTTGAATAACATAGCAATAAAATACTGGGAATTAATTCTAAATTTTCAACTAGAATGTCCTTATCTGTTGTATTTTTTTGAATTTTTTTTGGAGAGAGTATTAAATTTCCTTCTTTTTCTATTATATTTATTTCTTTTTTCTCAAGATTATTCTTAATGACCCACTTTTTTGGAAGAGAAACAGCATAAGACCTATTTCCTACAATTTGTATTTTTCTTGTGAATTCATTCATATAATTACTTGAATATATTAGAGTATTTAAATTTTTCTATGCTATATACTTTAATCACTAAAAGTATATATTTATTCTTTTTCTTTAAAATATGTATGGGGGATGTCAAACATAAAAAAAAGACTTATGTAATAACAAGTGCACAAGCTTTGGCAAAACCTAACGATCAATTCTTAGATTCTTTAGAATCCTATATAGATAAAATGCATGCCGAACTTATTATTCTACCAATGATTGGCAGTTCTGCATCTGAAGATTATGTTCCTGAGAATTTTCATGAGAGGATTTTAGAATATGGTTTGTTATACGAAAGAAAACCTCTCAATGAGAATATTGGAATTGAACAGTTTAATGTTAGACCTTATCAGATTGATCCAATTACCGGGTTGCAGAGATTTGCCCAAAGAGAAAGGTCTCTTATATTTGCAAGCCCAAAACAAAGATGGAAATATATCCCTCATTCTAATAGTAAGATGCCAAAAGCATTGATTACAACAGGTTCCTCAACTGAGCCAAATTATGCAACAGGTGATGATGTCAGTGCAGAAAGAAGAAGATTAGGAAATATTGCATTAAGAGATCATGAGTATGGTGCAATAGTTGTGGAAGTGATTAATGAGAAAAAGTATCATTGGAGAAATTTAGTTTCACAAAAGAATGGAAAATTTAGTGATTTAGGAGTTGAATATGATGGAAGAAAATTAAGAGATGTAAGACCATTAGCAATGGTTTGTGGTGATTGGCATACTGGATATACTGATAGGAAAGTTAGAAAAGCAACTTTAGATATGATTGCTGAATATGAACCTGAAAGGCTTATTCTTCATGACTTTTTTGATGGTTATAGTGTTTCACACCATATGCAAAAACAGTTTATTTATCAACTGATACGCGAAGGTGCTGATAAAGGAAATCTTTCACTTGAGCAGGAGTTACTTTTATGTGGTAAAGAATTAGAAATAATTGCTAATAAAGTAGGTAATGGGCAGATTTATATCATTCAATCAAACCATCTCGAATTTTTAAATAGATATCTTGATGAAGGAAGGTTTATAAAAGATCCGATAAATGCAAGAATTGCATTTAAGATGGCTTCTGCTTATGCAGATGGAAAAAATCCAGTTGAAGAAGGAATTAAGTATGTTTATGGTGTGCCTGTTAATGTAACTTTTTTGACGAGATGGGATGACTTGAAAATTAGAGGATATCAGCTTGGAAATCATGGAGATACTGGTCCTAATGGTGGACGTGGAAATATAACTTCAAAAGAAAATGATTTTGGAAAAAGCATAACCGGTCATGTTCACAAATCTGAAAAGTTAAGACAAACTTTTACAGTAGGGACAATGATTCCTTTTGATATTTTCTATATAAGGGGTAATCCTGTTGCTTGGACACATAGTCATGCTTTTATCTATCCAACAAGCGTTCAAATGGTAAATATTATTGATGGAGAATATAAGAGATGACAAAACAAAAACTAGTTGAAATAGGTTATTTCAATGAAACTAATCACGGTTGTAATCAAATATCAGATGAAATGGCAGAGTATTATAATTATCAACCTTGTTTTGAAACAGGAGATAGATCAAGACACATTTACCTAATGTTATTTGAAGAAAGAATTGATTCTGTTCTAAGGAAAGATTATTCTTATCATTCTAAATTTGGATCAGCAATAACTCAATATAGCAAACAATCAATAAGAGATTTAGTTTATATTGTTGATTATTCATTACATCAAATAGAACAAAAAAGCCAATCTATTGAAGAATGGATAGGAGATATTAAAAGAGCCTCTGTTCAACGAGAAAAAAGACCTGATTTCATAGGATTGTTGTTACAAAGATATGATGCTTCTTATTGGGCAAAAGAAGTTGCAAATGAGCTCAAAAGAGAGTTAGAAAATTTTATATTTTATTTAAGAAAAGATCTAAGAATAATATCTGTGAGAATTCTTATTTCAGTTCCAGATTTTTATGGAGACTTAACCGATGATTAAACAATTGCAAACTATGTTAAAAAGAATTTTGAGAGAATGAGACATCTATGGCTAAAATGATAGTTGGTAAAGATTATGATGGAAATATAAGAATTCAATATTCTGACTTAAATTATTCTTTCAGAAAAGCAACAGGACAAAAGACAAATTATTGGATGGGGGATTAATGGTAAAATTGTTAGATCAGGGTTATTTTGAAAACTTCGTTGGATTTTTATCTGCAAAAAATGAATCTGCATGGAGAGCATACAAAGAAAGAGCAGATATAGCAAGAAAAAGAAATGTGGGCTTAGTTCAGATTGTTCTACAAAAAGACTTAGACTTGCGAATTGCATACAGGGATAAAGTACATCTTAGATATTGGGATGGCAAATCAATGTATGAACTATTGGGTGAAATCCCGCAAGTGATATATGATAGAATAAATATTTCTGATAAAAGAAGAATTAGAATTGTAGATGCTATGTCTAAAGCAGGAATTTCTTTTGTCAATTCTCCAGAATTTAGAGAAATGTGTGCAGATAAAGTTAAGGCTTATTCAGTGTTTGTTAATGGAGGAATATCTACCCCAGAAACACATGTTTTTTCAGCAGAATGCCTTGAAGATCTTTTAGAAAGAAAAGGATTTGTATTTGTAAAAAAAAGAGTCAGCTCACAAGGGAGAAACCAATTTGTTATAAGAGAATTGGGAAAAGAAGATTTTTTAATTATTTCAAGTTCTAATAATCAATTACAGAGGTTAAATGGTCTACATCAAGTATTAAATTATTTATCTAAATATAATATAGGTGAAGATTATCTTGTTCAAGAAGGTATACATGTTGATCGTCTTGATGGACGGGTATATGATTTTAGAGCAGTATTTCAAAGAGGAAGTCAAGGACATTTAGGAATGACTTGTTTTTATGTAAGAGTTGGAGCTCCATATTCCGAACAAGCAAATATTGGAAAAAAAGGTCATCCACAAGATCCTTATGTTGTTTTTGAAGATTATAAAAAAATAAAACGAGATATTAACAAATTAGGAATAAAAGTTGTTAATGCTTTTTCTAAAGACTATTCTGTGGGTGAAATAGGAATAGATTTTGTACTTTCTGAAGATGGCAATTTAGTTGTAATTGAGGCTAATTCAAAACCTGGAAGTAAAGGAATAAGGATGTTAAGAGAATGGAATCCTTTAGATAAAGAGTATCATAATAAAGGAGTTATACCTTATGAATATAATAATCAGATAAGAGGAAAATGGGGTAAAATTCTTGACCAATTTCTATCAAAACCAATAATGTATTCTAAACATTTGTGTAAAGGAATTAAAAACGAGTAGAAAAACCGAAACTGTGCATGATACTCATCTTTAAAGAGTTGTAAATTCAATTATAAGATTTCAAGATAGGAATAATAGAAAATTATTGTGGATTATGAAAGACGGAATTTGGTTATCTGAACAACAAGACAGAATTAAATGCCTTTTCTGTCCCAATTTCTCCCAAAGCTGCGCTAGTACTTATTCTCTCTCTTCTTAAATGAAATTCTTCACCAAATAAATCTCTTAGAAAAATAATCCGGACAAGAACAAACTTATTTTTTTTATTTATTACGTCCTGTACCCCAAGCCATAAATAATCAGATGGTTTCGCATTTTCATTAAAAATATTTTGGCTTCCAATTTGGTCTTGAGAATAACAACAAAAATTAGATTGGGTGTGAGAGTAAAAAACAAAAAAGCTATTGGTTTGTATGAAAAATTAGGTTATAAATTAAAGCACTATGAAATTGGAATAGAAATATAATTTTTTAGCACTTTCTGTCTCGTTGGGAATAGAACATAATCAATATAAACTTCTTTTTCTAAATTGAGTTATGGAAGAATTATGTATAAAATGTAGGGGAAAAGGATTATGCGGAAGGGGAAAATGCAGAATACTAGAAAAAATAAAAAATTTTTCTCCAAAAATTAAAGAACATTTTTCAGGAGAAAGCCCGCCAGAAATTTTCGTTGGTAGAAATGATTATCCAAATGTTTTTTGCGGAATTTTGTTTCCAACTAATGAAGAAAAAGGAACAGAAAAAATGTCCATGCCAGAAGCATTGGTTAAAAAAATATGTCTATTAAAAATATTCTTTCTAACAGAGCAAAAATGATTTACGCAAGAAATAAAGAGAATATTATTAAACTTAAAAAAGGAATAAAAAATACTTTGCAAGAGTTAGCAACGTTAAATAAAGCTGTTTCGACAGAGTTTTTTCTTTATAATAAGCCAGTTATTTCTTTTTCAGCTTCAAAATTTTTTTCAATAATGGCAAATCCTGCTCCATTAAGAAAAGCAGTCATTGAAGAAAATGTAATTGTTCCAAAAAAAGTCGATTCTATTATATCAGAAGATTATGTTAAAACTACTGAAGCAATAGAAGAATTGTATAATTCAAACATAGAAATAAGTCATATACAAAAACTTTTTTCAACAGGACTTTTAGGAATGAAAAAAAACAGAAAATTTGTTCCTATAAGATGAACAATAACTGCTGTCGATGATAATATAGGAAAAAAGATTTTAGAAAAAGTAAAAGAATTTCCAAGCATAAATGAATTTTTCGTTTTCGGAGAGTATTACAATGGAAATCAGTTTGAATTCTTTTTTTACCTGGTTATTTTGAGTTTGAGGTTATGGAAACAACTTTTTCTGGTAGTTTGTGGGGAACAAAAACATCAACTGTAAGTGATCATGAATCTTTTTTCGGAAGAAAAACCTATGCCAAAATGTTATTGGAGCCTATTATGCAGATAGACTATCTTGCGTTGAATATCTAATGAGAATAAGAAAACAAGCAAAAGTTGTTGTTTTTCACGAGGAAAGAGAAGAGTATTATGCTCCGTTAGGTGTAGGAATAATACGAGAGAGTTTAAGAAGAGCATTCGAAAGAGAGCCAAAAAAATTTTCTAATATTAAAGAAGCATTAGGTGAAATAAAAAATAATTTAAAACTGGATTTTAATAAGTACCTTTTTTTTATCAAAGATAATTCAAAATTATGGAAAACAGAAAACTTTAAGCGAGTTTAGTTAGATTAATAAATAAAAAAAATTTTATAATAATATGAAAAAAATAAAAATTTTAGCAGCAGGAGATATCCACGGAAGAAATAATGTAGCTGAAGAACTCGCAAAAAAAGGAGAAAAATATAAAGTTGATTTAGTTGTTTTGTGCGGAGATTTAACTCACCCATTAAGAAAAGAAAGTATAATAACACCATTTAAAAAAAGAGGACTTGAAGTTGTTTTTGTCCCAGGAAATTGGGATTTTGATCCAGACATTAAGTTTTTAGAAGAAGAATATTCTTTAAAAAATATTCATCTAAAATACCACAAAAAAGAAAATTTAGATATTGTTGGTTTTGGTAATTCGAACTTAAATTTTAACCATAAAAAAGAGGACTTTTATTCTTTAAGAAGTATTTTAAATAACATAAAAAAAAGAAAAACAAAAAAAGTTATTGTTTCACATTTGCATCCTAAAAAATCTTCGGCAGAATTTTCTGGAATAGAAGGAAGTGGACTCTTAAAAAAAATTATTGAAGAATATTCCCCCGAAGTTGTTTTATGTTCCCACATTCATGAAGCAGAGGGACTAGAAACTATGTTTAGAAAAACGAAAGTCTTTCATGTTGGGGTTAGAGGGAAAATTATTGAAATTTAAATTTTCTTTTTCTTCTTTGTTAACCGCTTTTATATTTTCTTTTATTGAAAAAATAAATGCCCTAATTGAAATATCAATTATATATGCAACAACTAAATAAATAAAAAAATCAACTAATAAATAAAAAAAATTTATTTTTAAAGGATTTTCGTCTATAGCAGAAACAGATATAAAAACTAAAGGATAACCTATTTCGAAGAAAGACGATTTAATTTCTACACCACTATCAGGTGGAGAAGTTATATTCTTCAAAGAAAAGCTGTTATATAAAGAATAAAAAGAAGCAATAAGCAAAATTAAAGAAAAGACATAAGTCATTATAGAAGAAGGTACAAAAAAATTTTTAGGACTTTTTTCTTTTAAAACTCTTTCTAATTCTTTTTTTTCAACTGGAATCATAACTACTTCTTTTCCGTCTTTAATCTGAGAAAAAAGTTTTTTTTCTAATAATTGGTCGTCTATTTTTTTTAGATATTGAGATTGATTATCTTGTTTTATTTGTGATTTGTCAATATTTGGTTGATTTTGTATCTTATTTATTTCGTTAAAATCAAAAGAAGGAATTTTTCCAATTCGTGATTGTTTAAATTCGTTGTAGGTTTTATCAAAAAGCTCTAAAGAATAACCTTTTTCTATAACTTCTTTTTTTAATTCATCATAAGATTTTTTGTTGAAAAAAAAAGAAAGGTATTTTTTTAGAATGATTTCTTGATCTTTCAAGTTATTATCACCAACCATAAAATTATTTATATTTTTAAGTTTAAAAATCTTCTTTTAGCTCCCCATAACCAATTAATCTCCAGTGACCCTTTATATTCCTGGCTATTCCAATAGTTTCTCCTTTTAAAGGGACAACAGGAATTTTCAGTTGGATAGAAAGAGTATCTTCTTTTATTTGATTAACGGTACCAACTGTCGTCAAACAATCAATGTTTAACATTAGTATTTCGCCAATTTTTATTTTTTCTGGAATTATTTTTTCTTCTGCTTCATATATTTCTTTAAACAAAATTGGTTTAATAAAAATAACCTCGGAAATTTCTGGTAATTTTCCCTTGATAGATATCGTTCTACCAACAAGAGAATCTGATTTTGTTAAAATTGGATCAAGGGTTGTTTCTAGAGAAAGACTTCCCCCCGGGCTCGCTTCTTTTAAAGAAAGGTTTCCCCTCATTATAGAAACAATTTTTGTATTGATGGTTTCGTAAAAATTTTTATTTTGTTTTTTAACTAATCTTCCAGGTTTTATTTCGATTGTATCCCCAACCCTCAGAACTCCTCTTTTTAAGGCTCCGCCTAAAACACCACCATGAAGTTTTTTTAAGGGGGTTCCTGGCTTGTTTATATCAAAACTCCTTGCTACAAAAAATATAGGGTCTTCTTCTTTAAGTTTTTCTTTTATTTTTATCTTACAAATCTCTTCTATTAAAACATCAAGATTAATATTTTGCTGAGCAGATAGCGGAATTATTGGAGAATTTTCGTAAGAGGTCCCTTTAATAAATTCTTTTATTTCATTATAGTTTTTCATGGCTTGTTCTTCTGAAACCAAGTCTATTTTATTTTGTGCTATTATTAAATAAGGGACTTTTTTTGCTTCTAAAGCAAGGAAATGCTCTCTTGTTTGTGGTTTTATTCCTTCATTTGCTGCAATAACAAGTATTGCTGCATCAACAATTGCTGCTCCAGAAAGCATTGTGGCCATTAACATTTCGTGACCAGGTGCATCAACAAAAGTTATTTGTCTTATTGGTTTGCCTTCTTCATTTATGTTTAAAGTAATTTTTCCGTCAGATTTTTTTTTAACAATAACATCTGCATAACCTAATTTGATAGTTATTCCTCTTTTCAATTCTTCTGAATGTTCATCTGCCCATTTTCCAGTGAGACGATATAGTAATGTTGTTTTTCCGTGGTCTATATGACCAAAAATTCCGACATTAATTACCTCTAAATCTTCTTTCATAAAAAATAAAATAAAAGTTTGTTTAAAAACTATTCTATTTTTAAAATAAATATTCTAAAAGCCTCTATTAGTCTGAAAATCATTTCTAAGGAAAAAATAAATAAAAGATAAATTGGTAAAAAACTGATTAAAACGCGGACTTCTGAAATTTTATTTAAGATTAAATTTAAAGAAAGAGATCTTTCACCAATCAAGATTAAACCTAAAAAAGACATTGGGACAATGCTGGCAAGATCCTCGGAAATTTTTTCTTTAAAAAAGGATGTTGCTCTTATAGAAGAAATAAGTGCTGTAGAAATAAGGAGAATTTGATTAGATGATAAATTATTTGACACTAAAAAAAGAATTATCGAATAAAAAGAAAACCATAAAAAAACAAAAATTGGGATGATTATCATATATTCAAGAATATAAAGAAAAAAACTAAAAAAAGATAAAACAGCAGAATTTTGACTTGCTTTTTTCATTAAATTGAAATCAAGAAGATTTTTTCTCGAAAAAACAAAACAAGAAAAATAAACAAAAACAGCATAAAAAGTAATTGAAAGAAATAATAAAAATATTTTTACGATTAAAGAAATGTTAGGGTTTAGACTATTAATTAATTCACTTAAATTTTTTAGAACTTCTTTTATAATTTCCATAAAACAAAATAAAAAAAAGAGTTAATAAATTTTTGCTAATTAAATTGTTATTAAATAAAATTTATTTAGAGAGAGTCAAATTAAGAGTTTGTATAATAATTTTATAAAAATTAGTTTGTTTTTTCTTCTTTTTTAAATAGATTTTGTGCTTTATTTTTTCCTTCTTTTATAACTTTTGTGTTAATCTGAACAGTTTCTAAAGATATTTCTTTTCCCCTAACAGTTTTTCTTCTCCTTATTCCTTCGTAATTATCTTTCATACCCTTCCCTTTCTTTAGAATAACTTTTTTCAAAAATGGCCCTTGTATATTGGAAATTCCTGGAAAACCTGCTTTGTCAGATGTTCCTGTTATTTCTAATTCATATCCATCTAATTCAGAGGAGATACTTTCTCCTTTAATTTTATCTCCGATAGACAAACCAATAATTTCTTCATTTTCTGTTTCGTATTTTTTCGTAATTCCTTTGTGAGACACATTAAATTTAAATACCATAAAAAAAACTTGAAATTTTTGTTTATAAATCTAATGCTTTTTTACTTTTAAAAAATGTAGCTATTAAATAGTTATTACAAATAGAAAGATTTAAAAATAAGCTTTTTTTTAAGTTATTACTATGAAATTACAAAAAAATAGAATATTGTTAGTATGCTTTTTAATAGTTATTTTTCTATTTTTTAGTTTTGTTTCTTCTTATGATTCTGAGTGGCAAAATTGGAGAACAAAAAACGACTATGTTGTTTGTGGGGGGAATTATAGATCTTGTTCTAATTCTTTATTAGGATTGGATTGGTATAAAGAAATACCAAATGCTCCTAGAAGGTATGGATTAATATGCGGTGAGTCTCCTGGACCTTATGGTTGTTTGCTTTATGGCGGTGCTGCTATAGGAAAGAATTTTCCTTTAACCAATGGAAATTATTATTTAATAATAAAAAATTATTTTGATAATACAGGGTATGAAACTGGAGAAACATTTATAGCCGCAATCTCAAATGGATTTGAAGTAGGAGGTAGAAACGGAGCTGACCTTGGGGGAGGTTATAAAAGTTGTGTATTTAAAAACACTTTTTCAGGAAATCCATCTTCTCAAATTTGGATAAAAGGAAATGGAAATTCATTTAATTCTGTTAATTTTAGGGTTTCTTCGTGTATTCCTGATGAAAATCTTGTCTATTGTGAAGACGGGACTCCGGCTATTACTAATTGCCAAATACAATGTGCTCTAGATATAAAAAATACATCTTGGAGCGAATGGCAAAATTTAGGTTGTATTAATAATTTATATAGAAATCAGTCGAGATTTAGAATTGAGTATGACACAAATAACTGTGGTACATTCCAAAATAAAACTTATTACGAATATCGTTTAGTTGGTCCAAATTATATAAATACGACTTGGAGCAATTGGGAAAACATAACTTTTTGTAGACCAAACAATACAATACTTCAAGGGAGAATTTTAGTATCTTATGACACTTATTCTTGTGCTCCAAATATAAATTATTACGAATATAGAGAAATGCCATGTTCTTTCAACGAAGAGTTTTTTACAAACCTTTCTGTAAAAATAATTTCTCCACAAAATAATACTTTTTATAATGTCAGCTCTATTGTCATAAATGCAACATCAAACCAAATAATATCTAGTTGGGTTTATAATTTAGATAATATTGGAAACAAAAGTTTTTTTCCTGGAGATTATTTAACCAACTTAACAAATGGAAGCCACAATTTAGTTGTTTGCGGAACAAATGAAAATGGGACTGCATGTGATTTTGTAATTTTTTATGTTAATTTAACTCAACAAAACGAAGGAAGAAACATTTTAGAAGAGGTTAAAACAAAAAAAAGAAATACCAATAAAGATTTTTATTATAATAGTATTCAAAACAATATTTCATACACAGATAGGATTTACCAACCAGAACAAAAGATAGAATTAAATGAAAAATTTTCAGAAAAGAAAGATAGTTTTGATTACCTATCCTTTTTTATTGTTATATTTTTGTTTGCAATAATCCTTTTAATAATATTGATTTTGATATTATTAAAATGGTAAGCACAAAAGAATATTTTGAAGAAATTGCAAAAAAAATAATAGATAAACAAGTTTTTATAATTGAAGAAAAATTAAGAAGATCTTTTAGCCTCATAAAAAAAGACAACCTCGAAATAATTAACTCACTAAACAATTTAAAAGAATTAATAAATAAAGAAAAAATTTTTGAAAAGATAAAAGAAATAGAAGATTCTTCTAAAAAAGAATTAAAGAGTTTTGAAGAAAGAATAAAAAATAATGAAAAAATTATAGATGATTTAGAAAAAAAGCTTTCAAAGAACGATATAAAAAAACAGTTAGAAAAAGAAATATTTGATCTTTTTAATAAGAAAATCGAACTTAACTTCTCAAAACAAAAGAATTTTTTCAAAAAAGAAATTGAAAAAACAAAATCAGAATTAATTTTGGTAAAAAGTTCTTTTAGAAAAGAAATCGAAGAAAACGAGAAAAAAACTGATATTTTAAAAGGTTTTGTCGAAGAAAAACTGAAAGAACAAAAAGAAAATTTTGAAAAAGAGAAAAGAGATTTAATAGATGATTTTAAGAGGAAAATTGAAGAAATAGAGGAAGAAAGGAAAAAGCAAGTTTTTTCTTTACGAGGACAACTAGCTTACTTAAAAAAAAGATTAAACAAAAATAATGAGAATGAAGAAAAAAAGAAATCAAAAAACTTTTTTTCAAAAATAATTAATAATCTTTCTGATGAATGAGTGCATAGTCAATTTATATTTTTATTTTAATATTTATTTTTTTATTTTCGATTAATATAACATCATCATAAATTAAAGAAAAAAGATTTTATAAATGTTAAAGATTGTTTGAATTATTTACCAGTTCTAATAGCGAAAAAAGGAATAATTCTTGTCCACTTATTACTATTTCTTCTGTAATTAATTAATCCTATTTGAACTCCCTGACTTCCTTCTCCACAAATATTCAACCAAAAAGAAAATTGAACTCCTCTTAATATATTTTTAACTCTGTTAATAACCAACGATAACATTAGTCCGTTAGCATCTTCCCCTACATCATTACTTCCTAAAGCAGTAAAAACTCCCTTAGCATTTCCATATACATCAGTACTACCTAAAGTAGTACAAACTTAATTAATATCTTTTTCACTAACAATTTTACCTAAAGCTATTTCTAAACCTGAAAAATCTTCTCTATTAAAGAGATTACCTCCTAATTTTGCATCTAACGCCATAAAATATTAATAAAAATAGGGTTTATAAATAAATTCTTTGCTTTTTTGTAATTTCAGAGTTACTACATTATTCTTTAAATTCTTCAATATTTGGAATTCTTGCTAAATCTGTAACTGAATCGTAATCTTGTAATTTTATAATTCTCACCCCTTGTGTTGCTCTTCCCATAATTCTAATATCTGTAACAGGGGTTCTTATAACAATTCCTTTAGCAGTTGTAACAATTATTGTATCTTTTTCAACAACACATTGTGAAGTAATAACCTTGCCTGTTTTATCTGTAACTTTTATATTAATGACGCCTTTTCCTCCACGAGAAGTTAATCTGTAATCCTCGATTTCGCTTCTTTTTCCATATCCTTTTTCAGTTATTGTTAAGATAGAATATTCCTTTTGATTTTCTAAAGGTAAAATTTCTAATGAAACAACTTCATCATTTTTTTCTAATCTTATTCCAGTAACTCCGAATGCATTTCTCCCAACAGAGCGAATATCGTCCGAATTAAACCTACATGCTTGTCCTTCTTTTGAAACAAGAAGAATTTCTTGATGTTCTTTAAGTGTTTTAACAGAGATTAAAGAATCATCTTTTCCTTCTAAATCGATTGCTTTTATCCCTCCTTTTCTCGGATTACTAAATTCAGCTAATTCTATTTTTTTAACAAAACCTTTTTTTGTTGCCATAATTAAATAATCTTTAAATTCTTTAACTGAGATAATAGAAGAGATTTTTTCTTCTTTTAGTTCTAAAATATTAACAATTGCTTTTCCTTTTCCATATTTAGAACCTTCTGGAACATCGTAAGCTTTAAGCCAGTGGACTTTTCCTTTATCTGTGAATACCAATAAGTAATCGTGAGTCGAGCAAGTCAATAAATCTTTAACAAAATCTCCAGTAACTAAATCACTTCCTATTACTCCTTTTCCACCCCTTCTTTGTTCTTTGTATTGTTTTAAATCAATTCTTTTTATGTAACCTTTGTCTGTTATTGTAACAACAACATCTCTTTTATCAACCAAATCTTTTTCTTCAAAATCTTTAACGCTTGAAAGAATTGTAGTTTTTCTTTCATCACCATATTCTTCTTTAATTTCATTCAAATCTTTTTTTATTATCTTTAAAATTTCTTTTTCATCAGCAAGAATTTTTTTTAATTTTTCAATCATTTCTTTGAGTTCTTTTTCTTCGTTATTCAATTTTTCATATTCTAAAGAGGTTAATTGGTGCAATCTCATTTCTAAAATTGCTTCGACCTGTTCGTTTGATAAATCATAATTTTTCTTTAAAGATTCAGTAGCCTCAATTTTTGATTTTGAACTTTTAATAAGTTTTACAACTTCGTTGATATTTTTTTGTGCGACAATTAGTCCTTTGACAATATGTAATCTTTTTTCAGCCTTGTCTAAATCAAATTCTGTTGCTTTTCTAATTACTTTTCTTCTGTGGTTTACATAAACTTCAACTAATTGCTTTATGTTTAACTCTTTTGGTTCCCCATTTACAAGAGCAAGAAAAACAGCATCGAAGAAAATTTGTAAGTTTGTATATTTGTAAAGACGATTTATTGTAAATTTCGGATCTACACCCTTTCTCAATTCTAAAACAATCCTTATATTTCCTTTTGCCGATTCATCCCTTATATCACTAACATCTAAAAGTTTTTTGTCACTAACCAACTCTGCAATTTGTTCTATTAAAGAAGATTTGCTTATATGATATGGAATTTCAGTTATTACTATTTTTGTTTTTCCTTCTTTTTCTTCTATTTTTGTTTTTCCGCGTATCATAAACCTTCCTCTTCCATTTTTATACATTTCACTAAGATCACCAGAGACAAAACCACCAGTAGGAAAATCAGGTGCTTTTATTATTTCTGCAAGTTTTTCTAATTCGACTTCGGGATCATTTATGTAAGTAAGAATTGTATCACAAACATCATTTAAATTGTGTGGAGGAATATTTGTTGCCATACCAACAGCAATGCCGGAAGCACCGTTCAATAACAAATTCGGTAATTTTGCTGGAAGAAGTTCTGGTTCTTCTAACGAGTTATCAAAGTTTGGTAACATCTTAACAGTGTTTTTTTCAATATCTTTTAGAAGTTCTTCTGAAATTTTTGACATCTTTGCTTCTGTGTATCTCATTGCTGCCGGCGGATCCCCATCGATACTTCCAAAGTTTCCTTGCCCCTTTATTAAAGAATATCTCAAAGAAAATTCTTGTGCCATTCTTACCATTGCTTCATAAACAGCAACGTCTCCATGTGGATGAAATTTACCTAAGACGTCTCCGACTATTCTAGCTGATTTTTTTGTTTGTTTATTATGTTCTAAACCCATTAAATACATAGCCCAAAGAATTCTCCTATGCACAGGTTTTAAACCATCTTCAGCAGAAGGTAAAGCTCTAGAAACGATAACTGACATTGCGTAGTCTATGTAAGCTTTTCTCATCTCTTCAGAGATTTCTGCGTCTACTAAATCTTTTGCTTCTACTTCGCCTTTAGTTTCTTTTCTATGTTGATTAATCTCTTCAAGGATCATCTTTTCTTTTTTATTTTAAATTTACAATTTTTACATATAAAAGTTTCAACACTTCCGTCTTTCATTTCAACACTAACTAAATCCTTGCATTTAGGACAATAAATCTCTTTTATTTCTTCTTTATAGGAAGCTTTTTTAGATTTTTTATTTTGCTGTTTTTCAAATTCTTTTAGAGCTTTTTTAGATATTTTCCATTTTGGAAACATAAAATATTCATAAAAACATTTTTTGCATTTCATCTTAGGGATAATTCCAAATAGATTTCTAAAAGAAAAAATAAACTCTACATCAAGGCTTCTACATTTAGGACAAACATAAACCTCTACAAAATCTTTTTTTGTTTTTTTACAGAATTCTTCCCCGCAACAATTAAATTCGTTTTTTATTTTTTTCATTTTTCTCCTTTATTTTTTTATAAGTTAGATAAACGAAAGATGAAACAAAATAAACTAATGTAAATGCTAAAAAAAATTTTTCAAATAAAGAAAAATATGCAAATTTATTTATATTTATTAAAGTAGGACCAATAACATAAAAACCAACTATAAAAAAAAGAATCTTAATTTTTTTTAGGAAAAGCAAAGACAAAGTCCAAATAACAAGAAGAAAAAAATTACTGGAAGAAATAAAATCTAAAAATAATAAAAGATAACCAGAACCAAGACCCTCAAATAAAAAGAAAAAATTAAGATAGCTGTTTATTAACAAACTTAAATTGAATAAAATTAAGATAAAACCAAATATTAATATTAAAATTTCTCCCAAACAAAAATTATTTTTTTCCTTTTTCATAAGTCAACCTCCGCGTATTTGGCGTTTTCTTCTATAAATTTTCTTCTTGGAGCAACCGCGTCACCCATCAAAATAGAGAAAGTTTCATCTGCCTCTACAGCATCTTCTATTGAAATCTTTTTTAAAATTCTTGTTTTTGGATTCATTGTTGTATCCCAGAGTTGTTCATCATTCATCTCCCCAAGTCCTTTAAATCTAGAAACTTCTGGTTTCCCACCAATTTCTTTAAGAACTTTTTTTAACTCTTCATCAGAATAAACATAAATATCTTTTTGTCCTTTTCTTACTTTGTAAAGCGGAGCAACTGCGACAAAAATATGTCCTGTTTCTATTAATTGCGGAGTGTATCTATAAAAAAAGGTTAATAATAATGTTTTAATATGTTGGCCATCAACATCTGCATCGGTCATTATAATAATTTTGTTGTACCTTAATTTTTCTATATCAAAATTTTCTCCTATGCCTGTTCCTATTGCCGTGATTAAATTTGCAATTTCTTCTGAAGAGAGTGCTTTTACAGGGCTTGCTTTTTCAACATTTAAAATTTTACCCTTGAGGGGAAGAATTGCTTGAAATTCTTTGTCCCTTGCTCCCTTTGCTGTTCCACCGGCAGATTGTCCTTCTACAATGTAAATCTCTGTTTTTTCTTTTTTATTTGAAGAACAATCGGCAAGCTTTCCTGGAAGCCCTCCTCCGCCGAATGCATTTTTTCTTCTTACTAAATCTTTTGCTTTTTTTGCGGCTTCTCTTGCTTTATAAGCTTCTAAAGATTTTTGTGCTATTTTATTCGCTATAGAGGGATTTTCTTCAAAAAATTCCGTAAGTGCATTAGAAACAATAGAATCTATAACTCCTTTAATTTCAGAATTTCCAAGTTTTGTTTTTGTTTGGCCTTCAAATTGGGGATCTTTCAGCCTCAACGAAACAATCCCAGTTAATCCTTCTCTAACATCGTCTCCCTCAAGTTTTCCACCATTTTTTAACAAACCTTTTTTTTCAGCATAATCATTAATAACTCTTGTTAAAGCTGTTTTGAAGCCTACAATATGTGTTCCTCCTTCTATAGTGTTTATCGTATTGACAAAACCTTGGATATTATCATTGTAAGAATTATTATATTGAATAGCAACTTCTAAAGAAAGGTCGTCATTATTTTTCTTTTTAAAATAAATTGGCTGGTGTAAAACTTCTTTTGTTCTGTTAAGCCATTTAATAAATTCGACTAAACCCCCTGGGAAGTGAAGTTCTTCTTTTTTATTGTTTATCTCGTCTTCAAATATTATTTTTAAACCAGGATTCAAAAAACAAACTTCCCTAAATCTTGTTAATAACGTATTGTAATCAAATTTTGTTGTTAAAAAAATCGTATCATCCGGAAAAAAAGTTACTTTTGTTCCACTAATTCCTTTTTCACATTCGCAAATAACTTTAACTGGAGCATCCGGAACACCAATTTTATAACTTTGCATCCAAACCTTTCCATCTCTTTTAACTTCAACAATCATTTTTTTTGAGAGAGCAGCAACAACAGAAATACCTACGCCGTGCAAACCACCAGATACCTGATAAGCTTTCTTATCAAATTTCCCTCCTGCGTGAAGTTTTGTAACTATAATTTCCATCGCAGATTTTTTGTAAACTGGATGAATATCTACTGGAATGCCCCTTCCATTATCTTCTACAGAAACAGAGCCGTCTTTATTTAATTTTATTTTAATCAAATTACAAAATCCTGCCAGACATTCATCTACAGAGTTATCTAATATTTCATAAACTAAATGATGAAGGCCTTCTTTTCCAGTACTTCCAATATACATAGCGGGCCTTTTTCTTACTCCTTCCAATCCCTCAAGAATTTTTATGTCTTTTGCAGAATATTCTTCACTCATTTTCATTAAGAAGAAAGCAGGAGCGTTTTTAAATCTTTCTGGTCTTTTACCGACGATAAAATAAAAATAAGGTTTTATTTTGGCAATATAATTCCTTAAGAGAAACCCTAGAAAGTTATAATATACATCTAAGTTATAAAAGTCATTATAATAATTAAAGAAATACAAACCACACTAATTTTAGAAAAATAGTATGAGTTAGCTTTTGCTTTTAAATGCTTTTTCTAAAACTTTAAATATCCTCATTTATTAAAAAGAGAATGTTATTTAAAAAAAATAAAGTTATAGATTTGACAGAACTTCAAAGAAAAGGAGTGATTAAATCACCGAAAAAAGAAAAAACTATCTTAGAAAATAAAGAAGGTTTTGTAGACCTTTCTTTAAACCAAAGCAATTCTTCAAGCGACCCCTTTCTTTTTCTATCTTCAAAAAATATAGATAGCGCGGTTTCAAATGATTTTTACAAAAAAAGAGAGATTGATAAGAAAATAGAAGAATTAGACAACAAAATTTATAAATTAGAACAAAGAATTGAACTTCTCGAGAGAAAACTTGGTGTAGGAAATTATTCTTCTTATTAAGATGGTTTCTGAAAAAAGACTTAAAGAAAAAGCAAAAAAAATCAGTATTTATGAAGGCGCTGCGTATTCCTTTTCAGAAGGTTTTGGTTTAAGAAACATTTCAGCATATGCTCTTATTTTAATTAAATTGGATAGTTTAATTTCTTTGTTAACTTCAATACCTTCATTACTCGGAAACTTATCTCAATTTTTTAGTCACACTATTTTAAAAAAAACAAAAAGTAGGAAAAAAGCTATTTCATTACTTGTTTTTTTACAATCAATACTCTGGCTTTTTTTAATTGTTCCAGGACTTATTTTTATTTACAATAGAGATTTTTCTCAGCAATCTTTTTTCATTCTTTTGTTATTTTATACTTTGTTAATAATTTTTGGTTCTCTTAGTGGGCCGATTTGGTCTTCTTGGATGAAAGATATTGTGGGAGAAAAAGAGCTTGGAAAATATTTTTCAAAAAGAAACAAAATCATTTTAATTTTAATAATAATTTCTTCATTTTTAGCTGGACTTTTCTTAGATTTTTTTAAAAAGCGTTGGAATGTTCTTTATGCTTTTTTCATTTTGTTTTTCTTTTCTTTTTTGGCAAGAGCTTTTTCTGCCTATCTTTTTACAAAAAAGTATGAACCAGAATACAAAATAAAAGAGGATAAAAAATTCGGTTTTAAACAATTTTTGGACAATATGCCTTATAATAACTTTGGAAAATTTGTTATTTTTCTCTCTTTATTGAATTTTTTTGTTGCTGTAGCAAGCCCTTTTTTTGTCGTTTATTTGTTGAGGATGAAGCAGCTAAGCTATACTTTTTATTCTTTAACTCTTTTAATTATGACATCAATGTCTGTTTTAACAATGTCTTTTTGGGGCAGAATATCCGATAGGAAAGGAAATTTGAAAATTTTTAAATTAACACTAATTGGCATTTGTTTTATACCTTTGATTTATCTTATTTCAAACTTTATAGAAAATAAAATACTATTTTTTTCTTTAATTTTTCTTATAGAAGCTATTTCTGGTTTTTGCTGGGGAGGTTTTAATCTTGCATCTTCTAATTTTATTTTTAAAATAGTTAGTAGAGAAAAAATGGTATATTGTACTTCTTATTTAAATATTCTTAACGGAATTTCTGTTTTTTTAGGAGCTAGTTTAGGAGGATATATTGTTTCAAAAAATATTTCTTTAATTGATCCAATATTATTTGTTTTTTTAATATCTTTCATTGGAAGAGCAACAACTTATTTATTTTTATTAAACAAGATAAAAGAAGAAAAAGGTAAATTTTCTTATCAAAATCATTTTTTCTCGACAAAAATTTTCTCTATACCTAGATCTTTTTTTGAACATACAGAACAATTTTCTTTAATGTTTTTTAAAAAAGCAAAAAATCATTTCAAATTGTCTAAAACTTTTTGAGCAATTTTTTTATCCGTCAGTTTTTCTTTTTCTTTTATCTTTAAAGCCATGTTAGCAGCCTTTATTACTTCAATTTTTTCTTTTTCTTTAAAAGAAGGGTTTTTTAAAAGAATCCTAAGTAATTCGTCATCTATTTTTTCAGGGTGTTCTCTTTTTAATTTTAAAACTTCGAATGTTGATTTAACATAAAGAACTTCTTTTTTCATATTTTTTTAATGAAAATTTGTTTTTTAAAACTTTAGTTATTGGAAAGTTCCTCTATTTTTCTTTTTATAAGTAGGAGTTCATTTTCTATATCTTCTTTATCTTTGGTTGTTTTTTCGGATAATCCTTCTTTTTTAAGTTCTGTTTTTTCTTTCTTTTTTTCCTTTTTAAACAATTCAAACTCTTTTTTTTCTTTAGGGATATAATCAGAAAGTTTGTTAATTTTTTTTTCTAATTGAATAACTTTTTCTATTATTTGTTTTTTTATTTCATTTTTCTTTTTTCTGTTTAAAATAAGAAGGTTTATTTTTTTTCTTAAGGTTAAAACCTCCATTTCTATTCCTAAAATTTCTTTTTTTGATTCTATATAAGAGCCCCTTTCAAATCTTAGAAAAACATTTGAAGCCATCTTAAAATTTATTAAAAATGGAAGAATCTATAAAGTCCAATCTTTTTTTAACAGATTCTAAACTTAAATCTAAATCTCTAGCATCCTCTTCCTCTTTTTTAGACAAATCTTTAAATTTTTTTAATAACTCTATTGCCTCATATAAATCTTTTTTTATTTCCTCCATCTCTTTTTTTGCTTGCTTGAATTTTTCCATTTTTACAAAAACTTCTTCAGGACCCTTAACCACAATATCTTTTTTTGTTTCGACTGACTGAAAAAAATGAGGGCTATCAGTTTTATTTTGAATATCTTTTAAAGAAGGTAATTCCGGAATAGATGATTGTGGTTTGAATCTTGCTATGTCGTCTTGTTGATCTATTGAATAGTCATTTGATTCTTCCACACTATTTTTTATTATTGTTTGGTTTAATCTTTCATTTGAGATAGATGGAAGAAGAGGTATTTTTCTTTCCAAAGTAGAGGAATAAGGTTCTAATTCAGGAATTTTTTCCTCTTTTTTAAAGATCCCCATAATTGTTTAGAAATAAATGCATTTTTAATAGTTTGTTTTAATTTTTTAGTAATTAAAATAAAACAGCAAGATTTTAAAACCAACATTAAAATAAAAGATTATGAAGGAAAATCTTCTAAGAAACCTTGTTGAAAAAATTAGTGGAAAACAATCTGTAGAGGTAATAAATCTTTTATTAAAAAAAGAAGGTGTTAGTGAAAATATTCTCTCTAAAAGAACAAAAATGCCAGTTAATGAAATAAGAAACATTCTTTACAAACTTTCTTCAGAAGGGATTGTTTTTTTCAATAAAAAAAAGGATAAAAGAAAAGGTTGGTTTATTTATTTTTGGTCTCTTAATCAAGAAAAAGCACTTCTAAAAATAGAATCAGAAATAATAAAAGAAATAGAAGAATTGAAAGCGAGTTTAGAAAAAAGAAAAAAAGGAAGGAATTATTTTTGTCCTATTTGTAAAAATGAAATTGATGAAGAAACAGGTTTAGAACAAGAGTTTGTGTGCCAAGAGTGCAATTCTCCCTATTCTTTAGTAAATAACGATAAAATAATAGAGGAATTAAACAAAAATATTCAAAGAAAAGAAAAAAATCTTATAGAAGTTAGGAAAGAGATAGAAATTTTAGAAAGTAAAAATAAAAGAAAAACAAAAAAGAAGAAGCAAACAAAAAGAAGTATTAGAAAGAAAAAATGAGTTGGTTTGAAGATAAATTTAATTCTAAGTATGGGGGAGTTAAAAGACCTATTCGCCATGTTGTTATCCAAAACGAAAGAAGACCATTATTTTCTTTTTCTTTAACAATGAAGATAATAATCTTTAATGTTATTTTTTTTCTTTTGTTTTATATTTTATCTTTGTTTTTTGGTTATAGTAAAATGATTGAAAATATAGCAATAAAACCAAGTAATATTCTCGAAGGAAAAAGAATATGGACTCTTCTTACGCATTTTTTTATGCATGGCGGATTAACACATCTTTTTGTGAATATGTTTTCTCTTGCTTCAATTGGGATATTGGTTGAAAAAATTATCGGAAAAAAAAGATATTTTTGGTTTTATTTTTTTAGCGGTATTTTTGCAGCCTTATTTTTTGTTTTATTAGCAGGATTTTTTGGTTATGGAAAAGTAGGCGAAGCCTTATTCGGTAGCCCATCAATTTATGCTGTTGGAGCATCCGGAGCAATTTTTGCTCTTGCTGGGCTCCTATCAATTTTAATTCCTAAAATGAAAGTTTTAGTTTTTTTTATAATACCTATGCCTCTTTGGATAGGGATAGTTTTTCTCCTTTTATTTTTTTGGATTTTTTCAATAATTGGTGGAATTCCTATTGGTAACTCTGCACATCTCGGTGGTTTACTCTTCGGGCTTTTTTATGGAGTTTACTTAAAGAAAAAATTCCCAAATAAAACTAGAATAATAAGAAGAATCTTTTCATGAAAGAAATAAAAGAAAAATTAGTTTATTTAAAATCATTTAAGAGATTTTTTTATTTAAACTTTTTAGTTTTTATTATTTCTTTCTTGATAGGCTTTTTCTTTCCCGTTATGGAAAAAGAATTTCTAGAGATAATTAAAGAATTTCTTGAAATTTTCGAAGGTAAAAATTTTTTCGAAACTTTTTTATTGTTGTTTTTTAATAATTCAAGAATTTCTCTTTTAGCGATATTCCTTGGTATTTTTTTAGGATTTATTCCTATGTTAATATTATTCTTTAATGGATATTTAGCAGGGTTTGTTTTTCGTTTTGTTTCAAAAGAAAAATCATTTTTTGAGATATGGAAATTTTTTCCTCACGGGGTTTTTGAACTACCTGCTTTTTTTATTTCTTGTGCGCTTGGATTAAATTTAGGAATAATTTTAATAAAAGAGTTTTCTTTCAAAAAAACAATTGAAGAACTTGAAAAAGCACTGAAAGTTTTTGTTTTGATTATAATACCTCTTCTTCTTATTGCCGCTTTAATAGAAACTATCCTTATTTTTTTAATTTAAATAAAAAAAGAAAAAAGCGCCGATGAGCGGCGCATTATTTGAGTTTAACTTAAATCTTCTAAACCAAAGTCATTTACAGAGGATTTTGAAGATTTTTCTTCGTATTCGGATTTTCCAAGAATATAAGGAGATTTAACTCCGGTCATAATTGTAATAACTCTTATTCTCCCTTGGAACTCTTTGTTAATTCTTGCTCCAATAATAACTTGCGCCTCAGGAGAAAGATTTTCTGTTACTAATCTTCCTATATTATCAAACTCTTCTAATTTCATGTCTGGGCCACAAGTTATGTGAATTAAAGCACCTGTTGCTCCTCTGTAATCTACATCTAAAAGAGGGTGTGTTAAAGCTTGTTGTACTGCAGTATCTACTCTAGAGCTTGAGTTGTCTTCTCCAATACCTATAACTGCAACATCGCCATTTTTCATTATTGCTGCGACATCTGCGTAGTCAAGGTTAATTAAAGAAGGCAATGTTATTGTTTCTACAATACCTTTTATCATTGTTGAAACGAGCTCATTTGCGACTGCAAAAGCTTGTTCCATAGGTAATTGGCCTGCAACATCAACTAACCTATTATTGTCTAAGACAATAACAGTATCAGCAACTTCTCTTAATTCTTGTAAACCAAATTCTGCTTTGTCAATTCTAGCTTTTTCTGCTTCAAAAGGCATTGTAACTACTGCAATTACTACTGCTCCTGCTTCTTTTGCTAATTGTGCAAGTACAGGAATCGAGCCAGTTCCAGTTCCGCCACCCATACCAGCTAAAACAAAAACCATATCCGAACCCGATACAGCCTTTTTTAGCTCGCTGATAGCTTCTTTCGCTGCCTCTCTTCCCTTAGCAGGATATCCTCCGCAACCGAGGCCTCTTGTTAATTCTTTTCCTATAAGAATTTTTTCGTCTGCTTTTGAAATAGAAAGGTGTAATGCATCAGTGTTTATTGCGTAAGTTGTTGCTCCACTGATTCCTTTATTGAAAAGCCAAGTTACCATATTTGAACCGCAACCACCCATACCAAAAACTTTTATATTTGCTTTTCCCGCTTTAAGTTCGTCGAAGTTTATGCTATATTTATCTGCATTTTGTATTGCCTCTTTTGCAAAATCTAATACCATCTCGTTTTTTTATTTACCTCCTTTCAGATTTTATTTTTTTTAAGAAACTTCTATTTAAAAATACTATTGTTTTTTAGAATAAGATTTAAATATCAAGATTGAGCTCTAGTTGTCCGGGATTTTCTCTTTGTTTTGGCCTACTTTTTTCATCTTCATTTTTTTCTTGTGTTTGTCTAACAGAAACATCTTTTTTATTTGCCACATATTTTTCATATCTTTCATCTTGATTTACTATCCTATAAGCGGCCTCCATTAATAAAACACCTTCGTTCTTTTTTAACAAACCTTTTCTTCTTAACATTTCTAAAATTTCTTCCCGAGTTCTACTTGGGAGTATTTGCCTATATTGATCGTAAAGATCGAAAGCTTCTGCTAAACGCAACAAATAACTTTCGTCAATTTCCCCAACTAATAATTTTCTATAAAGAGCCTCATGTCTTTGTCTAACTCTTCCCTCATTTATTTTATTTATATCGTCCCAAGATAAAGTATCTGCCATTTATTTCCGATGATTTTTACATTTATAAATCTTTGTATTTTTTGTCCTTTAACAATAGTAACAAAATAGAAAGATTTAAAAACCCTATTTTCATTAATATTTTATGGCATTAAAAAATATAATCAGAAGTATTGTAGCATCTTTGGTTATTGGGGTTGGAAGTGGTTGTAGAAAAGAAATTTCTAAATTAGAAAAAGTTGGCTATGGTGGTTATAACAATGAAAGAGAAGATGTACCAATTGTTGTATTTTATGATGTTAATGGAGTCAGATACGCTCTAAGAGATTTTTCTTCTTTTGATGAAACAAAATTCAGTAATAAAGAATGGAAAAGAGAAGGTAGAAGAATCCAAGGAATTTATGATGTTGTTGTAGTTAATAGAAGAAATGCAATTTCTGTAAATGAAAGTGATCTATCTGAAAAAGAAAAAAGATTTTTAGAAGAAAAAATTAAAGGAGCAATGCCAGAAGAATACCTAATACCTTATTGATTTAATAGTTTTCTTTCAAGATAGTGCATTTTCGAGGGAATAATTAAAGAAAAAGGTTTTTCTATTTCCTCATTTTTTATTTCGCTTATTTTTTTATAAATTATTTTTTGTTTTTCAGTTCCAATTTTTGAAACAACTAAAATTTTTTTAGGAAGAGAAAATTTTTCTTTTTTGGACGCTTCCTCTAATTCAAATATGGCTTCTTTAAAAGTTATGTCTATATCGACGATAATTAAACTATGTGCCTTAATTTTTTTATTTTCTTTTAAATAATTAATAAAACTTGTTGGTTTATAATTTTCACTCCATTTAGGGATAGAGCAAGATTTTCCGAATTTGTAAAGGGACAAGCCAGTTTCTCCAACGGAATTCATTATTGAAGAATTGTGAAATATTTTAAATGGAATTTTTTTACTTTTGCAAAAGATAATTAATTGTGAATGAGTGGTTGCTGTGAATGGATCTCCATAAACTAAAAGAGCAATATTTTTTTCTTTTGCTTCAAGAATAAAAATTTCGCTTTCAACATCTTCTCTTTTCAGAAAGATCATTTTTTTGTTTAATGCTTTTTCAAGTTCATCTAAAGAATAAGGAAAGTCTACAGTATACTTTTCAAGATAAACTTTCTCACATTTTTCTAACTCTTTCTTCGCTTCTATTGAGATAGATTCTTTATTAAGTCCAAGGCCAATTAGATAAAATACCATTTTAAAGATACCATGATAAAGCAATTAAACTAAATGAAAAAAAAAGAATCGACATTTTTAAATTTATAAAAAGAAATAGAACATTTGTTATAGTTAAAATAGAAATAAATAAAGGAAAATAAAATTTATTTTTGTAGATGTTCTTTTCGAAAAAAGTTATTTTTTTTCCGATTAAACCAAAGAAGACAGAAAGCATAGACAATATAAAAAATATAATTATTTTTTCCATAATTTTTTAAATCCTATCTGTTTTATAAATTTTATGAAAATGATTGATGTTCATTCCCATATAGATGATGAAAGAATTTTTAGAAATTTAGAGAGTATCATGAAAAAATGCGAAGAAAAAAATGTTGTTGTTATTTCTTCTGGTGTAAACTTTGAAACAAATAGAAAAGTTCTTCAAATCTCCGAAAAATATCCGTTTGTTAAAGCGACGGCAGGTTTTTATCCTCTTGACTCTATTGCAGAAAAAATTAGAATAAAAAGAGACGAGGATTTAAGAGAAATAAAACCTTTTTCAGTTGAGAAAGAATTGCTTTTTGTTAAAGAAAATAAGGAAAAATTTGTTGCTATAGGTGAAATTGGAATGGATTTTCAGATTGCGGTAGAATATAAAAAAGAACAACAAGAAGTTTTTGAGAAGATTTTAAATTTTGCGAAAGAAATTGGCAAACCAGTTATAATTCATTCAAGAAAAGCAGAACTCGAGTGTATAGAAATCTTAGAAAATTTTAAGATGAAGAAGGTTGTGATGCATTGCTTTAATGGAAGAAAATCTTTAATAAAAAAGTGTGTAAGGAATGGGTGGTTTCTAACTGTACCTCCGGTTTTAGTAAGGTTGAACCATTTTAAAATAATTGCCGAACTTGTTCCATTAGAGAATTTGCTTACAGAAACTGATTCACCTTATTTATCCCCGGTAAAAGGAGAAATAAATTATCCTTGGAATGTTGAAATAAGTATAAAAGAAATAGCAAAAATAAAGAAAATTGAAGAAGAAAAAGTTGCAGAAAAAATTTTTAAAAACGCGACAGATCTTTTTGGTTTATGAAAAAAACAAAATTTTCTTCGTATTCACTAAATGGAATTTCTGAAGGTTGTAAGCTTTGTGTTCGGGGAGAAAAATCTGTTTTGTTTATAGGTGGAAGGTGTTCAAGAAATTGTTGGTATTGTTCTTTAAGTGATTTTAGAAAAAAAACAAATAAAATTTTTATTAATGAGAGACCAGTCAAAAAAATTAAAGAAATTATCGAAGAAATAAAAGAGAGTAATTCTAATGGAGTTGGAGTTACTGGAGGAGACCCATTAATAAATTTGAATAAGACACTAAAAATTTTAAGAGAATTAAGAAAAAATTTTGGTAAAAAATTTCATATTCATATTTATTTGCCATTGAATCTCGTCAGAGAGAAAAAATTAAGAAAACTTTCTTTTTATGTTGACGAAGTTAGATTTCATCCTTCGATTTTTCTAAAAAAAGATGAAAAAGTTATTAATGATGAAATAGAAAAAATAAAAAAAGCTTCGATGATTTTTAATAAAAAAATAGGTATAGAGCTCCCTTGTCTTCCAAATAAAGAAAAAGCTATAATAAGTTTTATTCAAAAAATCGAGGATTTTATTTCATTTGTTAATATAAACGAATTTGAAATTTCAGAAACGAATCAAAAAAAAATTGAAAATAAATTTAAATTAAATAAGGACACTTACACAATAAAAAATTCTCTGGAGACAGGAAAAAAGATTTTGAAATATTTAGAGAAAAAGAAAACAAAATTAAGAGTTCATCTTTGTAGTGCGGAAACAAAAGATTTATACCAATTAAGAAATCGTTTTTTAAGAAGAAAAATTCTTCCATTCGGTAAACGATTGAAAAATGGAAATGTTGTTTATTTTGTTGTTTTTGAAAATCCGAAAGAAAATATTAAAAAAATAAGAGGAATAACCAAGAATATTTTTTTTGACAAAGAAAGAAAAAGGATTTTAATTAAGATGGAAGATGTTTCGGAGGTTTATGAAAAAACAGATTTAAAGATAGCAAGAGTAGAAGAACAACCTGTATTTGGAAACGAGATTATTGAAATACAATGGATAGAAAAATAAAAATATTTTTATAATCGCACGAAATTATGAATAATTTTTTTGTCAGCTTTTTATCTTAATTTTAAGATTTCGGAATAAATTTAAAAAATTAGAAGTATGCAAACTTTATCCCTTCAGCTTTTTTTATAAGACCAATTCTATCTTCAGGAATTGCTTCCTTTAAAGATAATTTTTTATATTCTTTTACAAGGTTTTTCTTTTTTCGGATAGATATATTTTGATTTGTACAATGGCCTCCGATACAACCGCCATTGCAAAAAGTAACATCTAAAAATTTTATTTTTTTATATTTTTCAGGGTTTTTTTTAAGTTTATAAAGAATTTTTTTAACTTTTTCCCAACCATCTTTTATTATTACTTCTCTTTTTTTAATAATGCCTTTTAAATGCGCTGTTTTTGTTAAACCTCCAGAAAGAGGATATATTTTTGTGTAATCATTATAAAATCTGTCAAATTTTCTTTTCGTTGAGCAAGAAGAAATATTATGTTTTTTGAAAAACTCTTTCATTTGTTGATAATCAATAACAAAATCTATTTCTTCAATTTTTTCCGCTTCTATTTTTTTCATATGGCAAGGGGAAAGAAAAAAAATTTTATAGAAAGGATAATGTTTTTTACAAACTTTTGCCATGGCTTTCATAGGGGAATCTATCGGAGCCAAATTTTTTTCAAAAACTTTTAAACTTTCATTTCTTTTTATTCCTTCTACAATACCTGGGCAAGTAGAAGAAATCCACAATTCTTTGTTTCTTTCTTTTAAAAGGCGGTGATATTCTCGGTTAACCATTTTTGCTCCGAAAGTTATTTCAACTATAACATCAAAACCAAGGTTGCTCAGTTGGCATATAATTTCTGGATAAAAAAAATCTGTTAAAAAAGAAGGAGCAAGCATTATCAATCTTTTTTCTTCTTTTTTAGAAAGGTTTTTTTCTATAAGTTTTAAATCATTTTTTATCATTTAATGTAACCTCCTTTTTGTAATCTCCATAAATTAGAATATTCTTCATTCATATTTATTAAAACTTTGTGTTTTCCTATTTGGACAATTTTTCCTTTCTTTAAAACAACAATAATGTCCGCACTCATAATTGTAGAAAGTTTGTAAGCGATAATGATTGTTGTTCTTCTTTTTGTTAATTCTTTAATCTCTTCTTGAATTTCTTTCTTAGTTTCTGAATCAAGAGAAGAAGTTGCTTCATCCAAAATTAAAATTTTTTTATTTGTTAAAATTGCTCTTGCAATAGAAACCTCTTTTCTTTTCTCCTCCAGAAAGTTTAATTCCCATCTCTCCGACGATTGTGTTTTCTTTTTGAGGAAGATTTTCTATAAATTTATCAAGCTTAGCGAATTTTATAGCTTTACAGACTTCTTCGTTTGTTGCGTCCGGTTTTGAAAATTTAATATTATTAAAAATGCTATCATCGAATAGAACACATTCTTGTGGAACTATTGCCATTTCTTTTCTTAAAGATTCTTGCCTTATATCTCTTATATTTTGACCATCGACTAAAATTTTTCAGTCTTGGACATCATAAAATCTATAAAGAAGTTTGATTAAGGTTGTTTTTCCAGAACCAGAATGTCCTACAAGAGCAACTTTTTTCCATGCAGGAATTTTTAGATTAAAATCTTCAAAGATTTTTCTTTTTTCATCATAACCAAAAGAAACTTTTTTAAAAGCAACTTCTCCTCTTTTTATTTTGAATTCTTTTGCTCCGATGTTATTAGCTATTTTTGAATTTATTTTTCCGTATTCAAATAGTTCTTCTAAGTTTATAAGGCCTCGCATAAGATTTCTCACATTAAAAACGAAACTAAATAAAGGATTTATAAACATCAAAAGGTTGTATAAAGAAAGTTAAATCACAGATGCTTATTTGCCCATTTAGAAATTTTTTAAAAGAAAAATAAACAATAAAAAAAGACCACAATGAAAGAATTATCAACTGGCCGCTTGAAACATATCTTCACATATTCTAAGATTTTATTTGAGCTTTTTTTGTTTCTGCTGTTAAATTGAAAAATCTGTTTTTTACAAAGTCTTCTTTCTCGTAATATTTTATGGAATAGATGTTTGTAAAGAAATCTGCCATATTCCCTTTTTCAATATCTTCTTTTTTGTTTGCCTCTTCATGATAAAGATTAACTTTTTTTTGAAGAATAAAACTATAAGTTAAAAAAACAATTGTAAAGATTATTAAAATAAATGAGAAAGTTTTTCCTAAATAAAGAATCGAGAAAAAAGCTATTAAAAGTTATATTATTAAAGAAAAAAATTCAAAAAACAAAGAATCAGTCACTTTTTCAATTGCAGCGGCGTCCCTACTAAGACAAGAAACAAATAAGCCAGTTCTGTGTTTTGTAAAAAATTCATAATCAAGATTTATCAAATGGGAAAAATATTTTCTTTTTAAATCTGCAGTAGCGTTTACTTCTATTTTGTTAATTAAATGAATTTCTATAAAAGAAAAAATTGCTGAAAATAAGACAGTTACGAAAAAAATAGTCAAAAGAATTCCAAAATTTTCCATTAAAAAATTTAGAGAAATTTTTCTTCCCAAATATTCTGTCGCCCTGTCTATTCCTATTTTCAACAAAAATCTTTCTAAAAATTGTCTTACATCACTCAAAAATGAAAAAATAATCGCAAAAAGTATAAAAAACTAATAAGGACGAATTAAGAGAAAATAAGTTCTTAGGGTTTAAATTCTTGTTTTATTCATACTTATACAAAAGAAAATAGGTTTAAAAATTTTACAAAACTATATTTTGTTTAATTTTGAAGGTTGTAAGATGACTGGAAGGAAATTTAAATCTTATTCAAATGGATGCTTACCACCAATACAAAAATAGCATAAGTGTTCTCTTTTAATTCCTACTCTTTCAAATGCTCTGAACATTCCTTCGATAGAAAGAAAACCAATTTTCAAACCAAGTTCTTTTGAAATCTCTTTATCAGTTCTGTTTCTTTTCTTGTCCGAGGTTAAAACAACGAAATTATCTCCTGGAGGTATGTCTACACCAAATAAGCAACCCCTCTTTTTTCCGTCTTTTCCTATGACTCCTATCTTCGGAGTGTAATTGAGTAGAATTATTTCCTTAACTCCTGCTGAGATTAAGAGTTCCTTTGCTCTATTAGAGTTTGTTCCCCTAATGGTGCTATCATCTATCAAAACAACTCTTTTGTCTTTTAAAGAATCTTGAAATCCCGGAAGAATATGCAAATTAGAATTTATTGAATTTTGTCTGTCATTCTGTGTTGTTCCTTGAAAAGATCTTTCTCCTCGTAATTTATAAAATATTGGGGAGAATTTATATTCCATTCCTAATGCTTTCACATAACTTCTTGCGGCAACCTCGGGACAACGTGGCAGAAAGGTGATTAAATCTACTTCTTTTAAATTGAATTCTTTTGCAAGTTCTTTTCCTAACTCTTCCCTTAATCTTCTTGAACTAACCCCATTCAAAAATGAATCAACATCTGAGATATAATTCCATTCGAAAAAACAATGCTTTGGTGTAGGTTTTAAAATATCACTTCTTCTAAAACTACCGTCGAAAGAAAGATAATATATCGAGCCAGGTCTTAATTCTTCTATAAATTTTGCACCATTTTCTTTTAAAGCGATATCTTCAGAAACAACACAATATTTTCCGTCTTTCCAACCTAGAACTCCCGGTCGGACACCATACCTATCTCGGATTACAATAATTTCTTTCTTTCTTTTGTCCGCTATTGCTAAAGTATAGGAACCAGGAATTTTATGAATCACTTCATGACTTTCATTTTCCCAATAAAAATTCAAAATATTTTTTGTATCACATTCTTCTTTGTTTTTGTTGCAAAATGTCTTTGCGTCTACTTGTCCATTATGAATTATAGCAGCATTACAGTTTTTTATAATTATATGATCTTTTTTGATGATTTCTTTTCCTCCGATAGTATGTGGATGAGCATCTTGTAAAATTCTGTCTTCCCTACCTTTTGTTGCGTAACGAACATGAGCTAAAAACATTTGATAATTTTGTGCAGGAAGAATTTTATGTAAATCAACAAGGTCAACCTTGGAAACATTTCCTACCCATTTAATAACATCAATAGAATTTCCAACTGCAGCAATTCCACAAGCTTCTCTTCCTCGATGTTGTAAAGATTTTATGAAAGAATAAGCATCATGCAATGTGTGGGCTACTGCGATTCCGCAATTATGTCTTACTTTTATCATGATTAGGAAAAAGCATTTTGTTTTAAAAGAATTTATAGAGCAGAAGATATATTTTTTTAATTAAATGAATTGTTACATAAATTGGGGTAGAAATGATTAATATAATTTAGTTTATTCGCCATTTCACTAAACTCTGAAAAATCACTTAAAAAAATAAACAATTTTTTCCTTCCTCAAAACTCTGTTCTTAAGGCATCGTAGATCGCTTTTAACCTAGCACATTCTCTAATAACCCCTACATACTCTCAGGGAGATTTTGCTGACAATGGAACAATCTTAAATAGGTTTAAAGGGATTACCCTTTCAGTTTCATCAATTTCATTTGTGTTAATTTTTACGCATTTATGTGCGAAAAATCTTCTCCCAATCTTGCTGTATCTGAGATTAAAACATCGCATCTGCCTAAAGTAGTAGTAATATCTGCTCCAGATAAATTTCTACCTTTTTCTTTTAGGGATTCTTCTAAGTTCGGTTGAATGCCATAATCTTTTAGAAAATCATATATTCCATTCTGCAAATCTTCTTGGATGGCTCTTATTGTTTCGACATGATAAGCTTGGATAGTTAAGGCTGGATGATTATTGGTAGAGTATTGAAACTAAAACTGGTTGAACCTCGTAAGCTCTTTTTATAAACCCATCATGAAATTTTCTATAAGCCGGATCAAATTCGCATCTGGTTGGGCTTCCAACTCCAAGAACAGTACCTTCTAAAAAATATAAAGACTCTCCTTTAACAACACCATAGAGTAATCCTGTAGTTTCTAGCACGGATTTGCTGATTTTTCTTAAATATGCAACATTTCTTCTAGGTAGAACTAGTTCTGTTACATTCTCATCTTGTAGAGGGCAAAGAAGCCACTTTTCATTTTCTGCCATAAAAATTAAGTGAGAATTTATTTTATAAGCTTTTTTTTGTTACTACTTTTTAAAAGTAATAAAAATAAAAAAACCATTCTTTATTAAAAAAAAGATGACGAGAAAAAAAACTCAAAAAATTCCTAAGACAATAATATTGGTTTGTCCGCATTGTAAAAAAGGAACTAAAGCGAAAGTTTCAATAGAATACTCTCCACAATCTTATATCTGCCCAAAATGCAAAAATGAAGTTAAAACTCCAATAACTTCTTGTTGTGTTATATGTGCTTTTTCAAAGACGAAAACAAAATGTCCTCGTGAGTTGTATATTGAAGCAAAAGCAAAAGGTCTCGAGATTAAATATTAATTTTTTTCGTAAATAATACCTATTGGAATTTTTTGTTCTGTTGAAGAATAATTCCATTGATTAGCAATTTCCCAAGCATTTTCTAATCTTTTATTGTCTTCTATTTTATAAAAATTTTTTTCAAAAATAGACATTTCAGGACTAAAAATTAAACACTTTTGAATTATCTCAACAAAAGAAAATCCTTTAAAAAGAATTGATTTTTTTATTATTCTTTTTGTGTCTTCAATATCATAAGGATTGCAACGCGCGACGAATTTTGCATTTAAAGAAAGAGCTAATTTTATTGGGTTTAGAGGTTCTAATTTAATTTCTTCGTTTTTTATTTTTTTTCCAAAAGGAGTGGTTGGAGTTGGTTGGCCTGTTGTTAAAGAGAATGCTTCATTATTGTGAATAATTAAAGAGATATCTGTATTTTTTCTAATTGCATGAATTAAGTGTTCTATTCCTTCTGCATAAGCTCCACCATCACCTTGAAAAGCTAAAACTTTTAATTTAGGGTTTCCAATTTTAATTCCTTCGGCTAAAGGGACTGCTCTCCCATGTAAACCATAAACTCCTGAAAGATTTAGGTAATCATAAATTTTTGAGTTACAACCAATATCTGTCACAATACAAAAATCTTCTTGTTTATTTCCTTCTTTTATCAATTCATTTATAACTCTTTTAACAGCTTCTAAGATAAGGAAATTTGGACAACCAGGACACCACGTTATTTGAGATTTTGTTGAAATATCTTTTGTCATTTTTTTCCTTTAATTTTGTTTATCTCTTTTTTTAAATGTTTTTTATTTATTCTTATTAAACCTATTATTGAAGTAATGATAAGAATCGATTGAAGTATTATGAAAATTTTGTCTTTTAAATAAACGCTGTAATAGAGAAGACATATACCTCCGATTATTAGCAAAGGATAAGTATATCTTCTTCTGATTGAAAGTTTGCTAGAAATTAAAAAGTTGCCAAAAACAATAAAAACAAGTCCGATTATTGCGATTATTCTTTGAAAAATCATTTTATTCTTTTTTTGAGTTCTTCTTTTAGTTCATCGTAAAAAAAAGGTCTGCCATTGTATTTTAATATTCTATTTTTTTCAGGAATTTCATAAAGAGTATTTTCTTTAATTAAACGAGAAAGCTGAGAAGTTACATTTTGTTCTACTATAAAAATATTTTTAGATTTTTTTATTTCTTCTTTTATCTTTTTTGAGAAAGGTTTTAAATAAATTATTTGGACTACTTTTGCATCTATTTTCTCATAAGTAAGAATGTCTTTTATAACATTCACAGTGCTGCCAAAACAAAAAATTAGGTTTTTGGAATCTTTTTTTCCGAATATTTCTATAGGGCTCATTTTTTCTATTTCTTCTAAAATTTCTTTTTCTTTTTTTATTCTTTTTTTATTATTTTCTTTTATTTGCTCTTCATTTTCTGTTGTTTCCCCATTTGATAGGTGTTCATAACTGGAATTTTTTACTATTTGCTCTCCTGGAATTTCTCTTTCAATTTTTATTTTTTTTAATTTTGGGAATTTTTCTAACGAAAATAAGGATTCTGCAAAATTTTTTTCTGTCAAAAAAATAACAGGAACTCTAAATTTTTCTGCTAAAAAAAAGGATTCATTTATTTTTTTTATTGCTTGTTCTGGGTAACCCGGGCTTAAGACGATTCTTGGAAATTCACCATGGCCAGAAAATAAAGCTAAGTTTAGGTCTCCTTGAGAAGTATATGTTGGAACTCCTGTGCTTGGTCCTGGACGAGAAGCAAGATAAATAACTAGAGGGATTTCTGATTGACCGGCAAAGCTTAAACCTTCGGTCATCAAATCAAAGCCACCTCCAGAAGTTCCTACCATAACCAAATTTCCACTAAAAGAGATTCCTAATGCAGTATTTATTACAGAAATTTCGCTTTCTGGTTGTAAAACTCTCAAAGAATTTTCTTTTTCATATTCTTTAAAATAATTTAACAAACTTGTTGAAGGCGTCATCGGATAACCTAAATAAAAATTTAAACCGCTCTCTATAGATCCTTTAGCTACTGATTTGCTTCCATCTATTAATTCAATATTTTTGTTCAGTTTTTTCAAAGGTAGTTTTTCTTTCGTTTCTATCTTATCATATAAATCACTAATTAAATCTTTTTTATTCGGAAATTCTTTTTCTGCTATTTTTAAGAAGTCTTTTTTTTCAAAAGAAAAAATTTTTCCTAATTTTATTGAAAGGGCGATATTTACATCAATTTTGAGATTTTCAAATTCTTTTGCTTCAAGAATAACAGCATTTTTTTTTAAATCTTCTTTATGGATTTCTTTAGTTCTTTCGTCTAAACAAACTAAAAAATCAATTTTTTTCTCGCATGAAGAAATTTTTCCTTCAGAAACACAAATAATGTTAAAATTATGTCCTCCACGAATTAAAGATTGATAATCCCTGTAATTAAAAATATAATAACCTTTTTCAGAAAATAATTTAGAGATAAAAGAAGAAATTTTGTTTATGCCCTGCCCAGCTTTTCCTCCAATAAGAATATGGTATTTCATTTAACCTCTTAAAATTTTATTTAGTAAGATATTTAAACTTTTTTAATTAAATTTCTTTATGAAAGAAGAAAGGTATAGAAAAGCAGTTTTTATAGTTGTTTATAGAAATGAAAAAAACAAAATATTTTATTTGGTCCTTAAAAGAAAAAAACACTGGGTAGGATGGGAATTTCCTAAAGGGGGTATCGAAGAAAAAGAGAATTTATTGAAAGCTGTAAAAAGAGAAACATTTGAGGAATGTGGACAATTCCCAATTAAAATAAAAAGATATAATTTTTCAGGGAAATATAAATACAAAAAAAAATTCGAAGATAGAAATGGTTTTATTGGGCAGAGTTTTATTCTTTTTTCAGCAGAAGTTAAAAATAGAAATGTTAAGTTTGATAAAAAAGAGCATTCTTATTATCGTTGGCTTAATTTCGAAGAAGCAATAAAAAAACTTACTCATAAAAATCAAAAAAAAGCTTTAAAAATTGTTCATGAAAAAATTTCAAATAAGAAAGTTTAGAAAAAATTTTGCTAAAAGATGTCAGGAAATAATTTATTCTTGTATAGAAACTGCCAAAAAACTAAATAGAAAAGAAAAGAGTTTTCTTAAAAAAAAATATTCAATTAAGAATTTAAAAATTTATGGGGGAAATTCTAATTTTTTTGTTGTTTTTTTAAAGAGCAGAATAATTGCAACAGGAAGATTAACGAAGAAAAAAGAAATTGCTACAGTTTATGTAGATCCAAAATTTCAAAAAAGAGGTGCCGGAAAGTTTATTCTAAACTATTTAACTTATTTGACGAAAAAGAAAAATTATAAGAAAGTGTTTGTTCGTTCTCTTCTGCAATCTGTTGATTTTTATAAAAAGATAGGTTTCTTTGAGAAGAAAAAATTATCTAAACCAATAAGAGCGATGAGAATGGAGAAAAACTTATGTTAAGAAAAGCAAGATTATTTGATTTAAAAGAAATAGAAAAATTTAATTTTCTTCAGGTTATCATGAAAAAAGATTTAATTTTTTTGATATTTTAAAAAACAGATTCAAGAGGGGGATTTATTATTAGTTTTTGAAAAAAACAAAAAATAGTTGCCCGTGTTTTTCTAACTAAAAAAGGAGAAATTGGTTTTTTAGCACTAAACAAAAAATTTCAAAGAAAAGGCATCGCAACCTTTCTTTTATTTGCTTTTGTAGAGATAAAAAAATTCGAAAAATATTAAAGGGAAAAAATAAATAAGATAAGAATGGAAAAGAGGTTTCGATGATAAACTGGAAAAAACTTAAAAAAGATTATTTTTTGGAAAAAAGAAATTTTATTGATATAATAGAGGATTTTGCTGAAAAAAATCCATCTTTACTTGCTTTACACTTTCAATATGAAGATGGAAAATTTGTTGATTTCTCTTATGGTGAAATTGTAGAAAAAATAAAAATCTATTCAAATTTTTTTATTAGGAACAAAGTTAAAAGGAAAGAAAAAGTGGCAATTTTTTTACCTAAATGCCCAGAATTTTATTTTTGTATTCTTTCACTTGCTAAAATAGGTGCGATATCAATGCCTTTGTTTGAAGCATTTCAGAAAGAAGGATTAGATTTGCGTTTGAAAAAAGGAGATGCTGTTTTTTTGATAACAAATAAGGAGCTTTTTAAAAGATACAAAAAAAATAAAAAAATAAAAAGAATTTTTTTTATTGAACATCTTCAAAAAGAAAGATTAAATTTATCGAGAAAAAAACCTTCTCTAAAAAGTTTTAAACCGAGAGAAAAAGATTCTTGCTTGATGATGTTTACTTCCTCTACTGCTGGAACTCCGGTCGCCGGAATTTTGCTTCCTTATGAGGGAGCGGTTCAATGGATTTATACTGCAAAAGAGATTTTAGGTTTAAAAGAAGGAAAAAAATATTTTTGTTCTGCACATCCAGGATGGGTAACTGGGAGCATTTATGGAGTTATAGCACCTTTTCTCGTCGGAGCAAGCGTCTTTTCAATAGAAGGAAGGTTTAATGCTGAAAAGTGGATAGAATTTATTAAAAAAAATAAAATTTCGAATATTTATTCCGTGCCGACAGTTTTTAGGTTACTAAAAGAAAAAATAAAAAAAGAGGATTTAATTTTTTTAGAGAGAGTTTGTTCAGTCGGAGAAGCGTTGCCTTCAAGTTTAGTCGAATTTTACAAAAAATTAAATATCGAAATTATAGATACATATTGGCAGACCGAAGTTGGTTCTATTGTTATTGCAAACATTCCTTTTAAACTCGGAGCTCTAGGAAAACCAATCGGAGTTAATGCGTCTTTAAAAAATGGAGAGATCGTTATAAAGAGAGCATGGCCTTCAATGATGGTCGGAATTTATAAAAATAAAAAAATGTATGAAAGTTATTTTTCTAAGAATTTATTTCATACGAACGATTTAGCAAAAAAAGACGAGGAAGGTTATTTTTATTTTGAAGGAAGAAAAGACGACATAATAAAAACTTCTGGAGAGAGAGTTTCTCCTTTAGAAATTGAAAATGTTTTAATTAAGTTTAATGGGGTAAAAGAATGTGCTGTTGTTGGAATTCCTGACAAAGAAAGAGGTTCAATTTTGAAAGCGTTTATCGTTTTAGTAGATAAAAACAAAGCATCTGAAAAATTGAAAGAAGAAATTTCTCTTTTTGTAAAACAAAATTATGCAGGGCATTCTTATCCTAAAATTATTGAATTTATAGACGAACTTCCCAAAGGGAATTCTGGGAAGATTTTAAGAAAAGAGTTAGTTAAATAATAAAATATTTTTTATAAAAGGATTTAAAGATAATTATCTTCTTTTTTTTCAGGAGCTAAACTTTTTAATTCTTCAATGTCAATTTCGCTTATCATTTTTTTAAAATCTTCCAAACTTTCTAAAGGAATTCTCGTTCCTGATTTTGTGAAACCTTTATAACCTTCAGAGTTAGAGAACTCTCTTATAGTCAATCCAACCTTTCCACCAAAATCGTCTATTCGAAGAACAATATCAGTGTTATTATTCTTTTTTATTTTTCCAATCTCTTTTTCCATTTATTAACTATTCAAAGTATGTTTTTAAACTTTTGTAAATACCAAATAATTTATAAATAGCTTATAATTTTTTTTTAAATGGAGAAAAACTACCCATTAAAAATAGGTTTAGAAATACACGGTTATTTAAATACAAAAGAAAAACTTTTTTGTAGATGTGAGACAGATTTCTTAAAAAAAACTCCTAACATTTTTATTTGTCCAATATGTACAGGGCAACCAGGTAGTAAGCCAATGCTTCCTAACGAAGAAGCAATTAAAAAAATTATTCAAATTTCTTTAATTCTTAATTGCAGAATAAATTATGAAGGAGAAATGAAATGGCAAAGAAAACACTATGATTGGCCTGATTTGCCAAAAGGATATCAAGACACAATATCCGGCGCGCATTCAACACCTTGTGCTGAAAATGGGGTTTTTGATGGAATAAGAATAAGAGAATGTCACTTGGAAGAAGACCCTGCCCAATGGAATCCTGAAAATGGTGAAATAAACTACAACAGAAGCGGAATTCCTCTGATAGAGATCGTAACTGAACCAGACTTTAAAAGTGTTGAACAGACCTTATCCTGGTTATCAAATTTGATAAATACTCTTTCTTATATTAAAGTAATAAGAAAAAATGCTGGAATAAAAGTAGACGTTAATGTTTCTACATATGGTGAAAGAATTGAAATAAAAAATATTAACTCTTTGGAAAAAATAAAAAAAGCTTTAGAATATGAGATAAAAAGACAAATTGAAGAATATGAAAATGGGAGAGAGATAAAAAAGGAAACTTTAACTTACGACGATATAAAAGGAAAAACAATAAAAATGCGAGAAAAAGAAGGTCAGACAGATTATAGATTTATTCCAGACCCTGATTTACCCTCTTTAGATATTTCAAAAGAAGATATTGAAAAAATTAAAAAATCCTTACCAGAGTTACCTTCTGAAAAATTAAAAAAACTTATTGATAAATTCTCTCTTAGAAAGGAAGATGCTGAAATTTTAGTTAAAAATTTGGCCCTTGTTGAATTTGCCGAAGAGATTGCAAAAAAAATTAATCTGCCTAAATACATTTCATGGATTACAATTGAACTTTTAAGAATTTTAAATTATAACAAAAAAACACTTGACGACGAAGATGTTGAAATAAAACCGGAACATTTAGTCGAACTTTTAGAATTGGTTGATAAGGGAGAATTAACTGTTTTAAATGCAAAGCAAATAATGAATAATTTTGTTCCAAAGAGTTTTTCTGTTAAAGAAAATATGAAAATTCAATTAGGAAAATTAAGTGAAGAAGAAACAAAAAAGTTGGTTGAAAAAGTTATAAAGGAAAACAAAAAAGTTTTTGTGGAATTTAAGGAAGGAAAAAAAGAAAGTTTAAATTTTTTGATAGGGCAAGTTATGAATTTGAGCGGAAGAAGAGCAGATTTTAAGAAAGTTAGAGAGATTTTTGAGAAGAACAGATGATTTATAATTCTAAAAAACATAAAAAATAAGAAAACTTTATAAACTTAAAAGATCATAAAAATTTATGGAAAGAAAGATTTTGAACAGGTTTTTTATTTTAATTTTTTTTGTTCTGATTTTGTATTTTGTTAGTTTATTTATACCAAATTCTTTCCTTGGAAAAATAACTGGGAATGTAATACTGGATCCCCATTATTGTAATAGGACTATTAACAATATACTCTATAATGCGTCTTCAAATAATCTAACAAGCGCAGATTCTAAAATTTTGTGTTTTGAAGGAAACCTATATAGATGTGGGGTTCTTAATAATCCTTCTTTAAATAATCTTATTACTTATGTTAGACATAATCAACAAATTGGTAATTGGAGATGTTCTGAACATTTAAAAGTTTGGGTTCCTTCTTCTGGTTGTGTTTTTAATTGGAATAATTTAAATAACACAAGAGACTTTGCGTATAATAATACTTTTGGTTATCATCTAAATACAACCAATAATCCAAACGTAGTTTTTAAACAAGATACAAGATTTTATTGTTTGAACGGAGAATATTATTCTTGCGGTTATGTGCCTGCAAATAACATAGAAAGATCGTTTATAAGAAACCTCTCTAATGAGAATGTAGTTGGGAACTTCAAATGTTTTAATCAATCTGGAAAAGGAATTTTTTTTCCTAAAGAATTTGGATGTATAAGATATTTTCCTACTATCAATAAATTTTATTTTGGGAAAGAAATGGAAATAGGGATTAAAGAATTTTCTTTTGGGCAAATAAATAATCCGCACAGTTTAAGAGAAATACAAAGCAGAGACAATAGTTATTTATGTTATAATAATAGCTGGTATTATTGTGGACAAGAAAATCCTTCTTTTGCAACAAAATTGAGAGACGGTGATATATTAAGAAATACTTGGAGATGTAAGAATAATCAGTTTGAATTTATAAAACCGAGAATTTCTTTAGCAAGAGATGAATGTGAATGTGAAAAAGATTGCGGACCATTTGAATTTCTTTTAGAAAAAGATGGATTAGATTTATCAGAAAATAAAAGGAATCTTAATGTAACTATTAATTATAATTTGTTTAATGGAACGAAAATAAAAAGAACTTTTGATTTTGGAATGACAGAAGAAGGAAATTTATTGAAAAGAAGAGTTTCTTTTAACTTAACTTGTAAGGATTTAAGAGTAAAAATTATGAATGGTACTCTTGAGGCGAGATTAATTAGTTCTATGGATAACTTAAATAATAGCGCTTTTTATAATTTTAATATTAACAAAGGATTTTGTTTAGATCAATGTAATTTCGTTGGACAAGCAGTTTGTGTTACTAGAACAACTAAAAAAACATGCGGATATTATAATTCTTCAAATTCGTGTTTAACCTGGGGAACTGAAGAAAGATGTCATGGGGGAACTTTATGTAGGGAAGAAACTGGTATTTGTGAGTTGGGAGGGCAAACAGATACATGTACTCCTGTAGGAGGTATTTGTGTTTCAACACTACCTTCTAATGCAACGAATATCCAAAAGAGTTGTCCTTGGCAGGGAGATTTATGTATTAAATGTAAGCAGAATTTTAGTTGGAATGGTTCGTCTTGTATTTTAACATCTTGCCCAACAGGATTTCATCTTTATAATAACTCTTGTATTAAATGTGAGCAGAATTTTAGTTGGAATGGTTCGTCTTGTATTTTAACATCTTGCCCAACAGGATTTCATCT
>CAKZRD010000023.1 GCA_937143345.1 uncultured archaeon | reverse complement strand
TTGGTTAATTCTAAGGGTAAAAAGTATTATATATTTAGTTTAGTAGTTGATGGAAAAGTTATTGAGTATGATATAACAGGTTTAGATTTAATATAAAAATTTTTCAAGGCAAGCTTTAAAGCTTGCCGTTTTTATAATTTTAAAATATGGAGTATTAAGAAAATGAAAAAGAATGAAAAAATAATTTTAGATTATTATGAAAAGAAGAAAAAATTTAAAAGCAATTCAAATTTAAAAAGATTTTTTAAAAATAAAGTTAGTAATAAAAAATATAAAGAAATAGATAATCATTTAAAAAAGTATAAAAAAATTTCAGATAAGAAAATAAAAGAAATATTAGATGTTAATTTATCTTATTATCAAATTTTAAAGAAAAAGAAAAATGAAGAATTTTATAAAAAGTATAATATTAAAAAGTTTGAAAAAAATTATTTTGAAGGTAAATTTAACATAAACAGAAATAAAGTATTGGTTGAAGTTGATAGTTTGAATTTAAAATTAAGAAGGGCAAAATTTTCTAAAAAGACAATTGAAAATATGAAAAAAGGTAAAAAGTTATCAAAAAATTTACAAAAAAAATTAGATAAATTTATACAAAATAACTTTACAATGCTTGAAAAAAGTAGTATAGTTGAATTAACTAAGAAAAAAATTAAAAATAAAAGGAAGAAAATAACAGAAAAAGATTATTTAAATGCTTTAAAAAAATTGGAAAAAAAAGTAAATAAATTAAAAAAAGATTTAACTGCAGATAAAATAACAAAGTTTACAATATATGATTTTTTATACTGATTTAGAATTTTATGATGGTGAAACTATAAAGGATATTTATTTGTTATTAGGAAATTCCAAAGATTATATTATAAATAAAAAAGGAATTGGTTTTGAGGGCATTGAATTTTTATTTAAAACAGGAAAAACTTTTAATTATTTTTTTAGAATGGATTACGATGTAAATATGATTATAAATAATTGTAATTTAAGTAATAAAGAAATTATTGATTTTTTTAATAATAAAGAAATAAAAATAAAAGATTATACACTTCAATATTTTAGAAATAAAATTTTAATTATTAGAAAAGGTAAAGAAGAAAAAGTTTTTTATGATGTATTTAATTTTTTTAATACAAGTTTTGTTAAGGTTATGAAAATTTTAGAATTAGATAAAAAATTTAAAACAGAGTATAATTTAATAAAACAATTTAAATTAATTAGAAATGTTTTTACAAAAAAGATGTTAAAAAAGATTATTGAGTATAATAAAACAGAATGTTTAATTGGTTTAGAAATAGTAAAAGAAATTTACAGATTGCTTCCTGAGGATTTAAAAACTTTAAAGTTATATGGTGCGAGTAGTATAACAAACATTTATTTAAGAAAAAATGAGATTGATAAAAAAATAAATTTGATAGATTTTAATTTTAGAATTTTAAAAGATATGTTTTTCGGTGGTAGAATGGAAGCATTTAAAATTGGTTTATTTAAAGATATTTACAAGTATGATATAAATAGTGCATATCCTTATATTATTAGTAAATTAAAAGTTATAAAAAGTATAGAAAAAGTTAATGATAAAGAAAAAGATAAAATTGTTGAAACAGATATTTATTTTATTGAAATGGAAATAAAAGATTTGGAATTAATTGGTTTATTACCGATTAGATTAAAAAGTGGTTTGGTAGTTTATCCTAATAAAGTAAAAGGTTATTATTATGGTGCAGAGGTTCGGGCGGTTGATTTATATAGTAAAAAATATAATGTAAAATATAGAATAGTTAAAAGATTTAAAGTAAATTTTGAAAATATAAAATTATTTAATGATATAGAATTATTGTATAATTTAAGATTAAAATATAAAAAGAAAAATGATAAAAGAAATTTAATTTATAAAATTTTGCTTAATTCCATATATGGTAAATTTGCTCAAAAAATTGGTAAAAATATATTTAATAATTATTATTATGCTGGTTTAATAACTTCAAGTATAAGAGCAAAATTATTAATAGATTTTGTTGATTATGCTAAAGATATAATTTTTATTGCAACTGATGGAGTATTAACATTAAAAGAAAATTTAAAATTAAAAAATAAAATAAATAATAAGTTAGGTAATTATGAATTAATAAAGATTAAAAAAGGTTATGTTATATTAAGTGGAATTTATTATTTAGAAGGTTATAATAATAAAATTTATACAGGACAACGAGGGTTTCATATAGATTATAATAAAGTAATACCAGCAATAAATGAATTTGGAAATGTTAAAATAATAGATAATGTTTTTATAACATTACCATTTGCTTTAAAAAATTATAAATCTTTTTTAAAATATAAATGTAAAATTATTCCATTTGAAAAAGAATTAAATATAAAAAATCAATTAAAAAGAATTTTTTTAATAAATAAAGATAGAGATTTTTTAATTACAAATTATAATTCATTAATTTTAACAAATGAAAATGTTAAATTATTAAATAAAATAAAAGTAAATTATTTAGATATAGATTTTTATTTTGATTTTTATTAATTTTGAAGTAGAAAAAATAAAGGTAGATAATGAAAATAAAAATTTGTGAATGTTATAAAAGTCAATTAAAAGATGTTTTAGAAAATGTTAATGATACAATAGATTTAAATTTAATAATTCCAAAATGTAAACATAAAAAAGAATTATTTGATAATTTAAAAAATGTTTTAATGCAATATTTAGTTAAAAATGGTGGAATTAACTTAAATATATTTGGGGTCAAAAATGATTGAAATAATTGATGAAACTGAAAAAACCGAAAAAACTGAAAATATTAAAGAAGTTAAAAAGCGAGGGCGTCCAAAAAAGGAAACAATAGAAAAGAAAAAAATGCGAGGGCGTCCTAAAAAAATAAAAGTTGAAAATGAAATTTCTGAAGATTTGTTTTTAATTTTTTAAAAAATGAAAAACAAAAAACAATTACTAAGATTTTTAAAAAAATAAAGTTGTTTTTTTGAGTGCTTGTAAAAATAATGAAAATATAATTTTTAAATTTGAATGAGGTTAAAAATGGAAAATGAAAATTTAGATGAAATAATTGAAAATGAATTAATGCAAGTAGAACAAGAAGAACAAGAAATTAAAAAAAAACGAGGGCGTCCAAAAGGTTCTAAAAATAAAAAACAAATTGAAGAAACAGAAACAGATACACAAACAAATTTTCATTTACCTATTAGTTTATTAGTTGATTTAATATTTTCAAGATTAAATTTAACATTATTAAATGAAGTAGAAAAAAGTAGTTTAGATAATGCTTTCGATTTAGTTTTAAATAAATATATCAATGAAATAAAATTTAAAGAAGAAATTAATTTTGCAATTATTTTATTAATAATATTAACTTCAAGATATTCCGAATATAAAAATAAAGATAAAGATAAAACAGAAAAAGATAATGCTGAAAAGGATTAATATAGTTTTAGGAAAAACAGGGGCAGGAAAAAGCTATTTTGTTAAAAATAAAATCATTCCTAATATAAAAGGTAATTTAATAATATTTGATGTAATGAATGAATATTTTTATAATAATTTTTTGATTTGTAATGATTATTATAGTTTTTTAAATTTATTAAAATGGAAAAAAAGGCATTTTAAAATTATAGTTAAAACATCAAACATCAATGAAATTTTTAATATACAAAGTTTTATATTTAAGTATTTAAAAGATATAACTATAATTTTAGAAGAAGCATTTATTTATTTAAATAATAATATATATGATTTTATTAATTTTGGGAGACACAAAAATATTTGTTTGGTTCTTATTGGTCGCAGAGGTTCAGAATTTCGTAGTGAAATATTAGCATTAACAGAAAAGATATTTATTTTTAAAACTACAAGTTTTTATGATATTATATATTATAAAAAAATATTTGGTTTAAATGATACAGATTTAGAAAAATTAAAAAATCTTGAAACAGGGCAATATTTAGAATTTACTATTTAGGTATTTTTTTTATATTTATTTTATACTTTTAAATCCTTCCAATTATTTTAATTTTTGTATAGAAAAAATAAAACAAAAACAAAATGGAGTAAATAAAAATGAAAAATTATTTAATAACAATCGGGCTTGTCATTGTTGCTTTGTTTGTATATGATAAGTTTTTAGCTGGAAAATTTTAAACAAATAAAAGAGGTTTAAAATGAAAAAATATTTAACAACTATAGCTTTAATTATTTTAGCAATTATAATTTATGATAAATTTGTAAAAGAATTAACTAACAAATTAGGAGTATAAAAAAAATGAAACTACTTCATTCAGTTCCTTTTAGTAACGGGTCACTTACTTTTTTTCTTCCAAAAGGTTTATATGGTGCTTTTCTTATTGTTTATCGTGGAACAAATAATGTAACAGCTAAAACAAGAGACGATTTAGGTAATGTTAATTTAGTCTGGAATGGGACTTCAATAATCAATGTTGATGCAGAATTATTATCTTTACTTGCAGATTTAAAAGGTGGTTATTCCACATTTGCATCAATAGCAAATTCAACTTTAAATGCGATGTTATATATTCCTTGTGGAACTTTTGAAGACAATAAAAATGCATATTTAATTGAT
>CAKZRD010000022.1 GCA_937143345.1 uncultured archaeon | reverse complement strand
AGTATTGAAATAATTTATTTTTTAATGCTTTCTTTAGATAAAATTTATTGTCTTATCTATCTAAATAAGTATTGTTTTTAATTTGAGGAACACGGGCCATATCAACTTTTAAATTTTTTCAGAAATATTCAAATATTTTTTTTAATAAGGTTATGTTTTAAATTTGTGAAAGTATTTTGAAGTAACCATATGTTTTGAACAAGATTTAATTTTGGGAATATGACGAAGTCCATTATTTCTTTTAATTATCAAATCCCACTGATAATCTCAAGATCAACTCTCTTATTTCTTAAGTCATGCCATCTTTTTTTATTTAATAAATATACTCAAAGCCATTTGAAAGTTTTTTTATATCAGAAGAATTAATTTTATTATGAATATCAACATCATATTTAGACCATGCTTTTCTCCAGCTGGCCAAACAACAGAATGAACATTTCTTGAGAACTAGAAGGTTTCATTCTGCGTTTTCGTTTTATTTTCTATAAAATTATTACCTGAAATAATCATTATTTTTTCTTTATCTTTGTATCTATCTAACAACTTTTTACAAAATATAAAAAAATCTTTGCTAGGTAAATAATCATCTTCTAGAATTATCCCTTGTTCAACATTTTTAAAAAACCAATCAATTGCGCCAGAAACTGCATATTTGCAACCAAGATTCTTCTTTCTAAAAAGGATTTTTATTTTATAAGGCCAGTCAATATTTTTCAAAATATCCTCTCTGATCCTCCAAACAGTTTCTTTTTCGCCTTCCTTGTCTTTTCTAGGGCCATCTGAGACTATAAACAACTGTTTTGGTCTAGCTTTTTTATCTCCGCGAATACTCTTTTGTAGTGTCTAGCCTATTGAAGACCAGGAATAAGATATGTGTTTTTAGGCGATTGGTTTTAGGTTCTTTCATTTTATCTTTATAAGACGATTACCAATAACATCCCCCTTCAATTTTTTCAGCTTTTTTTGGAACATCTTCTTTTAAAGGATTTATCCAGTATTTATTTGTTTTTAAATTTTGCTTGTTTAGAATCTTATTATTGGAAAACACATGTTGTATTCAATAATAAAACTGCTTTAGCAGAATTGGGAAAAGGTTTGCCTAGAACATGTGATGTTAATGATAAGGAAAGTGTTTTTAGAGCAATTAGAATGGTAGAAAATTTAAAAAAAGATGAAATAAACAAAATATCTAATTTTTTAAAAGAAAAATATAATTGGGTTGTTTCCTCAAAAAAATTTTTAATATTTTTAATTTATTGGATTATAGAGTCCATCCAAAAAACAAACCTTAATTCTTTTAATTTTTAATTTCTTTTGATTCTTTAAAACCCAAACATTAAACAATCTTTCAGCCATCATTGCAAATACTCTCTGATTGCCGCTTTTTTTATATCTTGTGACTTTTATTTTTTTTTCTGCATTAAATAAAATGCTAAATAACCAATTAAAATATTCATCATAAATTTTTTTTCTTGCAATCAACATATTATATATTGTCATTCTTTTAGAATTAAAGACCTTACAGTAATACTTATAATCCGATGGATAAAATTTCCTGATAACCTCCCTAAATACTTTTTCATCTTCAGAGATACAATAGTGATTATATTGTTCTAGGACAGTTCTTTTTGACATCTTAATTTCTTTTGGAATTATAAGGTCATATTTTTTAATTAATTTCAAAAGATTTTTTTTAATTTTTAATTTTTTTTCATTAAGTTTTGAAAATGAAATAATTTCTTTTGGATCATAGCAACACTCCTTACTAATTTTTTGCGGAAGAATATTTGCCAAGGAGTGCATTAAATACTTTTTTATTTTAAAAAACCTATTTTTCCAGTCAGATCTTATTGGATAAAAGTAACGTCTATAATGGCATAGGCCCACATTTTCCACATTTTTCAAATTTTTCAAAGCCCAATAAGCTGCAGTTAATTCAGCATAGGTTCTATTCTTTTTAGAAATATTTTCCCCCGTATTATCTCCGACCCAAGGAAATGGCAATTTTTTATTTGCTATCTCCCTACCTGCCTGCACAGGCATGTAAATTCTATCTCTTAATATTGGAGATTCTTTATGCCCAACAATTAATATTTTTAAAAGATCTTTATTATTTCCCATTTTTTATACTTTCAAAAAGATTAAGCGCATTTAAAAAAGCTTCGTCCATATTAAAGTATTTATATTCTGCCAATCTTCCAACAAAATAGATCTTCTCCGGTTCTAATTTTTTTGCTTCATTTTTATATTTTTCATATAATTCTTTGTTATCCTTTGTAGGTACTGGGTAGTAGGGTTCCCCTTCCCAGGTAGGGTATTCGTAGATTATAGTGGTCTTTTTATTCTTCTGTCCTGTTGCATGTTTTATTTCTGTGATTCTTGTAAATTCTTCAGTATTTGGATAATTTATTTGGGCTGCTTTTTGAAAATATTCCTTTTCAATTGTTTTAAATTCAAATTTCAGAGATCTGTATTCCAGTTTTTTGAATTTATATTGAAAAAAAGAATCTATTCTTCCTGTGAAGAAGACCATTTCAAATTCATTTAAATTCTCTTTATAGTTTAGAAAATCTGTATTTAATTTAACTGAAATATTGGGATTCTTTAACATTTTTTCAAAAAGTTTGGTATATCCTTTTTTTGGCATTGCTTGATATTTATCTGTAAAATATCTTTCATCAAAATTGGTTCTTACTGGAATTCTGTTCATCACCGAAGAGTCCAATTCTGAGGGAAGTTTATCCCATTGTTTTTTTGTATAATTTTTAAATAATTTCTCGTATAAAACTTTTCCAACTCTATTAAGCGCAGATTCTTCACTATTTTTAGGATTTTCTATTTTTTCTACATTTTTTTCTAACCACTTTTTCATTTCTTGTTCATTTTTTATTTTTAGATTGAACATTTTGTTCACAGTATTTATATTAACTGGAATAGAAACAAGCAGGCTTCCATCGCCATTTACATCGCTAAAAACTTTATGATTATAAGGTATCCATTCAGAAAAACGGTTAACATATGACCAGACTTCTTCATAATTTGTATGAAAAAAATGAGGGCCATATTTCGGAATAAGGATACCAGCATTATCTAAAAAATCGTAACAATTTCCTCCAATGTGATTTCTTTTATCTATTATTAATACTTTCTTACCAATGGATGCAAATCTTTCAGCAAGGGTACAACCAGAAATGCCTGCCCCGATGATCAGTAAATCATATTTATTCATTTACCAATAACATCCCCCTTCAATTTTTTCAGCTTTTTTTGGAACATCTTCTTTTAAAGGATTTATCCAGTATTTATTTGTTTTTATCCATTTATCCCATCTTTTACCTTTAATTCCAAAAAAAAGTTGTAATGTCCCCCCAATATGAATGGCTTGTTTTCCCTTGGATTTAACATATGCTGCTATAGGTAGTCCATATGCTCCACAACCAATCAAAGCAATGTCAAAATCTTTTTTATCTATTTCCTTTTTCATCCAATCAAGTGCTTCAAACCATGTTTTGAATCGGTGATCGTAATTTCCTGCAATTGTTTGTACTGCCGGAATAATTTCTAATTTTTTAAATTTGGGTAAAATTCCAAGCTCTTTTCTTTTTTTCATTTGTTTTTCTATTGTTGCTTTAAATGGATGAACAACTAAAATTTTTTTATTTTTAAGGGATTTAATCCATTTTTGATGTGGATTTAAAACCCCCAGATTGAAAAATCCTTTTATATTCGGAAAATTTCTTATCCACTTTCTCTTCCAATTAAAATGATTTAAATAGTTCCAAACGCAAAGATAATCTATTTGTTTCGAAGCTTCAAAATATACTTCCCTAAATTTTTTTAATAACTTTTTGTCATTTGGAAAAAACCCTGCATTAAAACAAAGTGTATCAAATTCACTTTCTTGAAATAAATTTCTAAATTCGTTGCTTCCATACCTGCAAATCATTAATTGTTTTTTTGATTTTATTTTATCAGAAATAATTTTATTTGCTTTTTCGTCAGAAATCAATTTTACTCTTTTTTCTCCATTCCATAAGCCAATCTTCTGCAAATACAATCTTTTTAACCAGTGAAGACCGATTGTTGCCCCATAAATTTTTCTGAGTTTTGCGTAAATTTCAGGTTTTTGTCGAAGATAATTGAGAAGAAGTTTCATTTTGTTAAGAAGAGATACGCCTTTCTAAAATTTTTTTCCATTTTAAAATTTTTTTTGTAGTATTCTTTTACTCTTTTGCTTATCTTTAAAAATTTATTTTTATTTTCAACAAGCACCATTATTTTTTTTATAACTTCTTCTTTTCCGTTACAAATAAAACATCTTTTTTTTATTTCTGTTGGAAATTCAGCATCTCTAAGAATAAAAGAAGGTTTTCCACACATTCCTGCTTCAATAATAGGCAAACCGCAACCTTCATATTTAGAAGGAAACACAAAAAAATCAAAGCTGTTATACACTTCTTCTATATTTTTTTCGGGTGCAAATCCTTTATAAAAAAGCACATCTTTTATGCTTTTTGGAATATTTATTTTCCCCTTTCCCCAAATATGAATTTCTAAATTTCTAATTTTTTTTCTTTTTATCTCTTTCGCTAATTCAACAAGAAAATGGACCCTTTTTCTTTCGTCAAACGAACCTATATAACCTATTATATTTTTTTCTTTTTTTAATAAATTTTCTTTTTCATTTAATTCGCGATATATTGGTGTAATTATAATATTTCTTTTTTTAATTTTAAAATTTTTGAAAACATCCTCTTTTGTATGACTCGAATTAAAAATCACTTTTTTTGATTTTAACGCAAGCCAATAAGCCAACCAAAAATAAAAAAAATTAAAATCTTTTTTTTTCGTTTTTATCCAAAGAAGGTCATGAAAAAAAGTTATTGTTTTAGAATTAAGAAAATTAGCAAGAAAAGCCCAGATGGCTTGATTTTCGCTGATAAAAAAAAAGATTCTATAACCCTTTATTCTAAAAAAGACTAATTTTAAGGGTAAAACAAAAAAATCATAAAATATTTTACTTGTTCTACCATAAATTCTTTTTTGTTCTATTTTTTTCACATCAACATTTTGTTTTTTTAAATATTCAAAGAAATAATCTGCATATATCCACTCGGCCCTTCCAGAATATTTATCAAAAACTCTCGCAACTAAACAAATTTTTTCCCCAATCATTCAAATAAATAATCTAACCCTCCGAACTTTAGTTCACGGTTTCTATCTAAAAATTCTTCATGAACCGGAGTTCCGTCTGGATAATTTACCTCCCAAATTTTAAGTGGGGCTCTTAATCCATGATACCATACAAATTCATTTAGACCCGGGTAAAATTGTTTGAAATGAGCAACATAAGGATCGTCTTCAAATCTTGCTCTTTTTATCGTCGGATATTCTTCAAAAGGATCATTTAAAATATATAACCTTCCCATCAAGCTATTAAATGTTCTAGGAGAAAGATAAATAATTGCCCCATTTTTAACAATTTTTCTTTCGTTTTCATCAATATAAGGTATAAAATAAACAACGGAGTTAATTCCTTCATTAAAAGAGTAAAATTTTCCATCTGCAAAAATATTCTTTATCGGAATTCTATATTGTTTGTTATTGTAAAAGAAAACTCCAATTGGTTGCTTTATCGAACTTTCGTTTTTTAAGTTTTCAATTTCAATAATAACTCCAGCAACATAAGAATTACAAACCATCTGTTGTGTTTTAGTTACTTTTATTCCAGGAATAAAAGTTCTTTGACCGCTACCATTTTCAAAGATGATATCTTCATCAACACAACCGCCCAACTGATAAACTCTTGTCTCACCCCTTAAAGTTTCTTGATTTTGTCTTTTATCAATAACTCCACCGAAAATTCCAGAAGAAACCCTATCCCAGGAGTCATTGCTTCCTATTTTAGAAAAAGCACCATACTTTCCCATTTCTGTCGGATCTATTAATAAATAAGAAACATTCCAAGTTTTCATGAAACTAAGAGCTGTTTTAGGATTTGGTGTTGTTAGAATATATCTTCCTATATAATGATCTGTATGTCCTCCTCCAGAATGCCCTCCGTCCGTAACCGTTGGTCTCTCTCCAAGTGTTTGAATAAAATAACCGTAGTCCCACCAATGAACAAAAATTGATTTTTCAGGAGTTTCTTTTCTTACCCATTCCATTGTTCTTTGCCACTGAATATTTGCAGAAGGGACGATTCTCTTTGCTTGAAAAGAAGATATCCTATATATTCCCTCTCTTTCATAATTTTCGAAGTTATTTTTAATAAAAGGAAATCCAAAGAGATGAATATAAGACAATACGAGAATAACAAAAATCAAAAAATAAAAAATTATCTTTGTTTCTTTTTCTTTAACCTCTTTAACTTTTTTTAAGAATTCAGAAATTCCACTACTAGCAATCAAGCAAATAAAAGGAGTTATTAAAAAGAAACTTCTTATTGCAGATCTAGCATTCATAGAAACAGTTATTCCGATAGAAAATAGTAATATGTTATTTACTGAAATTTTAAATTTTTCTTTAGAAGCAACATAAAACAAAGAAAAAATAAAAATAATCCCTCCAACAGCATAAAGAGTCTGGCTTATAAAATTCTCCCCATTCAATAAGCTCGAGGAAGAAATTCTTGAAAAAAGAATAGAGAAAAGAACAAGCATCGAAGAAGAAGCTAAAATCATTTTATTTTTTAAGCTTTTTGAATTCGAAACTAAATTTAAACAAACAAAGACAAGCCCGACTAAAAAAAGAACAAAAATAATTATTCCCTTTTGATTAATTAAATCAACTAAGTACGGTTGGGCATTTTCCGCAACTGTTGTCTCAAGTCTTCCGATGAACTCTCCGAAAAAGGGATAAATCAATGTTGCCCAAGCTTTTCTAAGTATTCTTAAAGGGTTTTTTCCTATAGTATAAAAACCAAAAATTCCCAAAATCAAGGTTAAACCCAAAGAATAAAAATGGAAAAAATCTTTTTTTATAAAATTAATTTTATCTTTAAATTTAAAAAGTAAAAAATCAACTATTGAAAAACTAAGAACAAACAAAACTAAAATTCCTTGTGCATCTAAAAATCTATTTGTCATGTGCCTAACATCCATCCCCAAAAGAGGAGTAAAGATTATTGAGGAGAAGATCCAAATCAAATTAAAAAGAATAAACTTTTCTCTTTTTTCTACATTAAATAGATAGTGCAATAACAAAGAAAAAGGTAAGAAAACCAAAACGAAAGTTATTGCTCCGCCCCAACAATAAAGAACAAACGCAGTCAAAAAACCACTACCAATTCCAAATAAAATGGAATTTTTATAACTTTTTTCTAGATTTTTTAGGCTAAAAAGACAAAATATTATCAGAAGAAATATTGCAAAAACCCCGAGAGGATCGTGATCGTAAAATCCTGCTATACTTCTAAAAAGAAAACTTGGAGCATAAGCTAAAAAAGCACAACCCAAGATACTAGCTATTTTTGATTTTGTTAGCAAAAAAAGAAGAATAAAAAAAGCAATCATTAAAAATCCGAAAAAAATCGGTATTGAAATAGCAGAAGCATAGTCATAAGTTATTTCACGATTAAAAAATTTTAAAATTTTATAATTCCAGATCAAAACATCATTTATAAATTCTCTAATCCAACCAATTTTATAACCTGGACTTCTCATTTCATCATACTCTGGCCAATAGCCAAATTTCATTCTTGTTTCTGCTTGCCTATAAAAAAGCAAAGAATCTAAATCAATCGAAATATATTTCCCACTAGTAGAATCTTTTAAAAATTCAAGATTAGAAACTCTTATAGAGATAGAATAAAACAAAATAACTAAAAAAATAAGAATAGTCAAAATCCATTGGATTTTTTTATTTTTTATTAAATTCTTAAAAAAATCTTTTATCTCTTTGCTTTCTTTTTTTATCATCTTTTTTTAAAATTTAGTGTGCTTTAAAAACTTTTTTAAATCATAACTAAAAAAGCAATTCCTATAAAAACAATGTGCAATAAAAATATGAATAAAACAACATCTTTTTCATAAACTTTCTTTTTTATTTTAGACAAAAACCAAATAGAGAAATGTGTTAAACTATAAATTTTTTTATATCTCAAACTTAAAGAGTTATCTTTATTCGGTTTTCCGAAAGAATAAGGCCAAGAACCATTATTAAGCTCAATTCTTCCTTTTATTTTTAAAAACATCTCGATTATAAAAGGGATAAAAACAATAAATGCAATCTTTTCAAAATTCCCAATTATCGCCATAGAAACTATCATCGCTCCGACAGAATAAGTTAAGATATCGCCCGGTAAAACTTTCGCTGGAAACCAATTAAAAAAAAGAAAACCGATTAAAGAGAAAACCATTATAATTCCGACGAGAGAAAGCCAAGGCATCCCATTAAAATAAGAAACAAAACTCAAAAAGCTCAAAATTAAAATTCCCTGTCCAGCCTCTAAACCATTAAATCCTGCTAAAAAGTTATAAACAGTTGTAACTCCAATAACTCCTAACGGGATTAAAAATAAAGAATAAACAAATCCTAAATAAACCTCTCCAAAAAAAGGCAAACTAATTGTTTTTTCTCCCGCATTAATAACAACTAAAGGAATAGAAGCTAAAAAAACAGAAAACAATCTAATCCTCATAGATAATCCTTTCGCTTTCCAACCGATTAAATCATCTATAAATCCAATAAATCCAGCAATAAAAACTACAAGAGTTATAATTAAGATTTTTATAACAACAATGTCTAATTCTCTGTAAAATGTTCTAAAAGCAACATAACTTAAAACCCCGATGAGAAAACTAAATAAAACAATCAAACCGCCCGAACCAGCAAAAACTTTTTCTTTTTTATAAGAATTCATATTTTCCCAAACTAAATTTATTTGCTTTGCTTTTTTTATCCAAAAAGGAAGAAAAAAAATACAACTCAAAAAGCTCAAAATAAGAGGTATAAAAAGTAACATTTCCATTATTTTTATAAAGAATTTTTATTTAAAAATTATGCGCTTTCTAAAATTTTCTCAATTTCTTCCTCTTCGTTAATAGTGTTTTTTCCACAATAATTACACTTTTCTGGTTTTTTTTCTTTTTTTGTTTTATACCCGCATAAAGAACATCTATATTCTTTCATTTTTTTAATAAAAAAACAAGCTTTAAAACTTTTTCTATCTAATTATTAAAGGAGTAACATAAACTTCAATGAAAGCTGAAGCAATCAAAATCAGAAAACCTATTATTAAAAGAATTATTGCATCTTCTAAAATTATCCACATTCTTTCGCCCTTCAAATCTTTTCTGACTATCGCTACAGAAACAATTCCACCAGCTAAAGCAGCTACAAAATAGGCAGAAATTTCAGGGATTCCATGGATTAAATATCTCAAAATCCCGATGGGCATCCTCATCAAATCTTTTGAAAACATTCCTATTGCAGCACCTACTACTGACGCATTCCAAACCAAAATAAAAATTGCACCGGCTCCAAAAAACAAAGAGCCAAAAAGAACTATAATCATTACACTTATGTTATTTACTAAAATCCCCATTAGATGATTGATGTTTGTAGCTGATCCAGTAATAACGCCGTAACTTTTTAAGCATTCTTCATAACCATCAGCTTTGTTTATTATACAAAAAGTTTTTATTTGTGCATCAAATGTCTTCGGTGCTTCTCCAGGAGAAACTAAAAACCAAAAACCAAAACCAACACTTAATCCAAAAAAAAGCCACAAAAGAGCTTTTAATGTTTTTGTGTGTTCTTTTATTAATCTTCCTTCTTGGCTTATCTCTAAATCCTTGCCCTCTTCTCGTTTAATAAAAAAATAAAAATATGGAAAACAGCAGATCAATCCTATTGTTGAAAGAAGAACACCCCTATATTTATCTAAAACAAAGTCCTTTGAGAAAAAAAAGCTTACCAAAAGAAAAGAAATTGTCGAATAGATTAAACCAATATAAAACATTTCCCAAGGATTTCTTTCAATTCTTTTTAATGGAAGAATTCTCCATATCATAAAAAAAACAAGTTATTCTTTCTTTTTAAATCTTTTATACAGAAACAAGTTCTAATTCTGTTTCCTTTATTTTTTTAAAACTTTTTGCAGCAAGATATTTTACCCCTAAATTCTCGCAATTTTCTATAGTTTTTTCATTAGCGTTTTCAACAAGGACAACAAAAATATTTTCTTTTATATTTAATTTTCCTAAAAGAGAAGAAGGTACTTTTTTTATAATCTCTAAGTTTTCATTTAGCAAAAAACATTTTGATTTTAGATCTTTTAAAAGTTCTTTTAATTTTTCTTTTTCTTTTTCTCCAAGTTTTTTATTTTCTTGACAGGAGGAAGAGCTAGAGGAATCCTTCTTTTTAAAGAATTCCTCCCTTGTTATTTTTTTTCTTAATGCCTGATGTATTTCTTTTCCGGTTAATTCCTCTACTTCTTTTCCGTCTGGAGCTTGTGCGATGTATGCAATTTTCGCGTTTTCACATACATTTTGTGCTATCAAAAAGCCCCCTCTATCACCATCTACAAATAAAGTTATTTCTTTTTCTTCACTTAACTTAGATATTTCTTTCGGAAGTTTTGTTCCATTCATTCCAATTACATTTACAACATTGTGTTTTAATAAATTAATAACGTCAGCTCTCCCTTCTACAACAATAACCTCTTTTCCGGAAATATCCCCACAAGGCAATTCTTCCTCCCCATAAGAAGAAACTTTAGAAATTCTTGTTGATTCTTTAAGCTCTTGCTCCATTTCTTCTAATTCTGGAGAATCTCCATTTATTGAATGTAGAAGATCTTTTGCTCTTTTTAAGATATAATCTCTTTTGTTTCCTCGGACATCTTCTATTTTTTTTACAACTATTTTTGCTTCTGTTGGACCAACTTTGTCTATTGTTTCTAATGCTGCACCAATTAATGCAGTTTCAGTTTTATCTAGGGCAGAAGGAATTATTATTTCACCTTTTGTTTTCCCATCTTCCCTTATTAAATTTACATCTATTCTTCCTATTTTTCCTTCTTGTTGCAATTCTCTTAGTTCCATATTAGAACCAAGAAGACCTTCAGTTTGTCCAAAAATTGCTCCGATGACATCTGGTTTTTCCAAAGGACCTTCAGCTTCAAAACTAGCCAAAATGTTATATTTTATTGAAGCAGGACTTATTTTTGCCATTTTTCCTCCAAATTTAGTTAATAAACTAGAATAAGTGTTTCCTTCTCATTAAAAAAGAGTGAATATGAAAGCGATAACACCTAATCTAGCAAAAATAAGAATTTTATTTATTTTTTAAACTTTTTGATTAATACATAAAAAGATTTATAAACCGCTAAAATAAGCAAAGTTTAAATAAAAAAGGAGTTAAAATGAAAAGAAATTTTAAAGAGGATTTTGAAGAAAACGATGAACAAGAAGAAGATTTTGAAGAAAACGATGAACAAGAAGAAGATTTTGAAGAAAGTGATGAATA
>CAKZRD010000021.1 GCA_937143345.1 uncultured archaeon | reverse complement strand
ATAAAGGAATGTATAAAGATAAAGAAACAGGGCGTGTTGTTGGTTATTTTACTCCTATTGAATTATTACAATGGTCTGCTGGAGTTAAAATTCCTTTTTGGAATATAAGAGGTCAAATATTGAATGATATTTATTATGAAAAGAAAGAAAGTAGAGAATTATATGATGAAGCAACTTCTTATTTAGAAAAGTATTTTAGAAGCAAAGGGCAAGATGGAGACAGTTTAAGGATAGCATTAGAAATAATAGCAAGAAATTTTTTAGATGAAAAAGTAATACATAGAAAATTAAAAGAAAGATTTAGTGGTGAACCTACTATATTAGACCAAATAGAAAAAATAAGGATGTTTCCTGAAACAGAACTAAAACGAAAATATAATGAATTTTATAGGGAACAATTCAGAAGATGGCAAGAAGCATTAGCAAGATAATTATTCCTTATGAAAAAGCCACTTGGATTGATAGTAGAAGATAAGATAATTAAAAAAAGAAAGTTAATATCTTTAAAATTTTTTCATTCTTTTATTTATAAATGCGGAATGAAGTTAGAAATAAAAGATTTAGGGGAGTTTTGCGATTCATATCACCCTGATATTTGGTCAAGAGGATATTATTTAAAAAGTGATAGAATATGCACTCGTTGTATTTATAGAATTCCTGATACAATATCAACTCTTACAAGAGATAATGCTTTTAAGAAAAAACTTTTTGAAGCTGAAAAGAATAAATGGAAAGCCCAATAAAGACAAAAAAAAAGTATACAGAAATGGATTTAGTTTGGGATTTTTTAATTTTAATTCAAGTTTTTAAGCAAAAATTTATTGATAAATCTAATATTCCAGAAAAAAGCGAAATATTAAGAATTTGTAAAGAACTAATAAAAAAATTATCAGAAAAAGTAGAATTGTATCATAAACAAGGTATTTCTTTTAATAATAATGGAATTAAATAATAAAAAGGTTATATTATACTTCTCAATTTTAATTTAAAAATTTACTATATATATGAAAAGATGGAAGATGGAAGATGGAAGATGGAAAATGAAAAATGGAAGATGATATTCAAACTACTTCACTAAATACCCTATTCAAAACAAAGGACATCGGCGAAGCCGCTTTTCTTGTCTCTTTAGATTTTTTGCTTTTAAGATTAGAACGCATAAATAATACAAATAAGTTTTATTTTGTTTTTAAAGATAAAGAAAAATGTGAATTAAATATAAGAAAATATTGGAATAATTCAATACAAGTTACTCCAAGAAAATATTTTGAAGCTTATAAAAGTTTAAAAGCACGCATTTTTGCTGAAGAAGAAAAATGAATAAAGGAAAACTTGCTAAATTTATTTCTTCTGTTTTTTGGAATACTATGAAAAAAATTAAATGTTATTGTTGTAAAAAAAATATAAAAAGTAAAGAAGAATTAAAAGATTGTTTAATTAAAGAACATCGGTTTAATTTTATTAAAAAAAGGAGGTGATTGAAATGGAGACAATAGAAGAAGAAAAAATAAAACAAAAAGAAATAAGACCAATCTTTGTCGGTTTCCAATCCTCGCCAGAAGAAGCAGTAAATTTACTTGACAGGATTAAAGCTTCTTTCAGTAATTTGTTGATAAAAAACAAGGAAATAATAGAAATTACGACAAAATTTGGCAAAATGAAATATGTTACATATGACGGCTGGGCGACTATAGGATTAGCATTAGGAATATCTACAAAAATAGAAGAGACTTCTCCAATAATAAAAGA
>CAKZRD010000020.1 GCA_937143345.1 uncultured archaeon | reverse complement strand
AAAACATAAACCATGAAATATAAATTAAAAAAATAAAAAAAGAAAAAAGAGAAAAAATAAAAACTATCTCTTACTTGTAGAATTCTTTTCTCTTCTTTTTTCAAGAAGTTCTCTTTTCTCTTTATTAGAAATATTCTCTCTTATTTCTTTTTTTATTTGCTCTCTTTCTTCTCTTAATTCTTTAAGTTGTGTTAAAACTTCAATAGATTTTTGAGAGTTTCCAAGCATTTTCTCTATATTTTCTTTTTGTTTTTCTGAAATATTTTCTTTACTTAACATTTCATTGAATCTTTGTATTTTAAGTTCATGTACTTGTATTGCTCTGTCTAAACCAGTTAATTTTTCAGAAGAAATATTCTCTTTGTTCAATTTTTCAACTCTTCCTCTAACTCTTTCTATTATCTTGTTGTGCTCTTCAAGGGTTTTGTTTAATGCCGCATCGTTTTTATTCTTTGCTTGAACTCTTGCCCTATTCAATAACATACTAGCCAATCTTAATTCTTTTTCTACTTTTTTCTGTTTGTTTAATGTAAACCAAAGTCCAACTTTTTCCCAGAATATACGAAAACCACTAACTTCTTCATTTAAAGATTGTTCTGTTTCATTTACTATAGATTTGTCTAATGAAACAATCTGTACTTCTTCTGAAGATGTGAATTCCTCTGCTAAAGTTATTGAAATTAAACTCGCTAGTATTGTTACTGCTAAGGCTGTTAATATAATTTTTTTCATTTTACCTCCTATCCAAATTTAGTTAAATTAGTTATGCAAAAATACTATTTAAAATATTCCTGAAACATTCCAGAAACAAGATGGAACTACTTTAAAATAATTTTATTTGTATTCCCGAAAGGTATTTTTTTTATTAAGTTGCGAGATTCTAGATTTCTGATTAGTCGTGATAATTTTGCCTTGGAAAAGCCAAGATCTTTTTGAATATTTTTTTGCCAACTTTCGTTTCTATCACATTTTTTTAAATAATTAACAATCTTTTTTTCTTCTTCTAATAAGTAAATATTATTTTCTTTTTTCTTCTTCGTAAAAAATAAAAAAATTGAAAGAAAAATTAAAACCAAAGAAATTATTGAAATAACATAAATTAAACCACCTTTTTTCTCTTTGTATTTTTCTATTATTGCAAAAAAAGTTTTTTGATCCCCTTTCCTTATATTGTCAAATTTCCATTTAATTTCGATCAATCTTCCATCTGTAAAAGTTTCATAATCTATAGGGCTTGCTCCGACTTCAGATAATAAATATCCATAATCAAGAATTAACGAAATTTCTACATTTTCATAATCTTCTTCAAAATAAACTTTATCTAAAAAGATATATCCTTCTTTTGTTTCTATCATCTCTTTAATTCCTTTATCAAAAATTTTGTCATCTAAAAAAATCTCATAAAAAATTTTATTATCTATCTGTCTGTTTTTCTCTTTATAGGAAAAAGAGCTAACAAAATTTGTAAGAAAAATCAACATAATAAAAAAAAACACATACTTTTTCATTAAAAAAAAAAGAATAAAAGATATTTAAATTTAACTTTTCTATATTTATTATGGTTTATCTTTTAGGAGTGGATGATGCTGGAAGAGGACCGGTGATAGGACCAATGGTATTAGCAGGGGTTTTAATAAATGAAGAAAAAGAAAATCTATTAAAAAAGATAGGTGTCAAGGATTCAAAAAAACTTTTTTCAAGTGCGAGAGAAAGAATAAAGGAAATTTTGGAAAAAGAAGTTGAATATTTTCTCCAAGTTATCTCTCCAAGAGAAATAGATTCTTCACCGAATCTTAACACTTTAGAAGCGGAAAGGATGGCCGTTATTATAAATAAATTATCTCTAGAAAAAAAAGAGAAAATTAAAGTATTTGTCGACTGTCCTTCAAATAATAAAATTAAATGGGGTTTTCTTTTAAAATCTTTGTTATTAAGAAAAGACATGGAGCTTTTTATAGAGCATAAAGCAGATATTAATTTTCCAGTTGTTTCTGCTGCTTCCATTCTTGCAAAAGAAAAGAGAGAAGAAGAGATTAAAAAGTTAAAAAAAGATTTTAAGAAGGATTTTGGTTCCGGTTATCCAAGCGACCCTAAAACAATTAGTTTTATAAAAAATAATTTTAAAGACGATAAGTTTAAAGAAATTATCAGGTTTTCTTGGGAAAGTATAAAAAGATTATCAGATGAAAAACAAAAAAAATTATTTTAACTATACTCTTAAAAACCTTATTTTCTCTTTAGTTTTATGGTTTATATAAAAAAGTTGGTGTTACAAGGTTTTAAAAGTTTTGCGAGAAGAACTGAAATTATTTTAGAAAATTCTATGAATGTTATTGTGGGACCAAACGGTTCAGGAAAAAGCAATATTACCGATGCTATTTGTTTTGCTTTAGGTAGAATGAGTAAAAAATCTATGAGAGCTGAAAAAATTGAAAGTTTTCTTTTTAGCGGTAATAAATATTACAAACCTGCAAACGAAGCTTTAGTAGAAATTGTATTTGAAGATAAAGAAAATGTTTTTTTAGCAGATAAAAAAGAAGTATCAATAAAGAGGATTGTAAAAAGAAATGGGGTTTCTATATATAAATTAAACGACGAAACAAAAACCCGTCAAGAAATAATTGAAATACTAGCCAAGGCAGGGATAGATCCAGATGGTTTTAATATTGTGCTTCAAGGAGAAATAGGTTCGTTAATAAAAATATCTTCTGAAGAAAGAAGAAAAATTATTGAGGAGGTTGCAGGAATTTCTTTTTATGAGTTAAGAAAAGAAAAATCTCTGAAAGAGTTAGAAAAAACAGAAGAAAAATTAAAAGAAACAACAACTATTTTAAAAGAAAAATTAAATTATTTAAAAAATCTCGAAGAAGAAAGAAAAAACGCCTTAGAATTTAAGAGAATAGAAGAAAATATAAAAAAACATAAGGCAACGATTCTCTTTAAAGAAATCTCTGAAAAAGAAAAAGAAATTCTTTTTTTAGAAGAAGAAAAAGAAAAAAATAATAAGAAAATTGCTTCCTTAAAGGAAAAATATAATCAAATAAAAATTGAAATTTCCATCTGTGAAGAAAAAATAAAAAATATAACTAAAGAGATAGAGGAGAAAACCAGCGGGGAACAAGATTTATTATACAAAGAAATTTCTGATTTAAAAGCAGAGCTTGCAGGTTTGAATGTAAGAAGAGAGAATTATGAAAATAGGATAAAACAAAATAAAATAAAAGTTCTCAATTTAAAAAATAGAATAGAAAATTTAGAAAAAGAGATTTCTCTATCTATGGAGAGATCTCCTCAAATAAAAAATAAAAGAGAGAAAAAGAAAGAGCTTGAAGATAATTTATCCTTATTAGAAAAAAAAAGAAGAGAGTTTTACTTAACAAAAAACCAAATTTCTTTATTAGAAAGTAAAAAGGAGGAAAAATTAAGACTTTTATTTCAAACAGAACAAGAACTTAAAGTTATTGATCAATCTTTAAATAAAATTTTTTTAGAATTAAAGTTTTGCAAAAACAAGCACGATTGTGAAAAATTAAAAAAAGAAATAGAGCTCTCTCTCTTTCAAATTAAAAATGAGATTATTGAAACAGAAAAAAGGATACTTTCTATAGAAAAAGAAAACGCTGTTTTAGAAAAAATGGTTCAAGAAGAAGATAAAATATTAAAAAATCTTTCCTCCTTAGAAATTTGCCCTTTATGTAAAAGCAAAATAACAGAAGAACATAAACTAAATGTTATTAATGAAGCGAAACAAAAAATTTCTTTTTCAGAAAATAAACTAAATGAAAATTCCATTTTAAAAAAAGAATTGCAAAAGATTCTTCAAGAATGTAAAATCAAACTAGAAGAAAAACAAAAGATTTTAAGAGAAGTGGAAATTGAGAAAAGCAAAATTATTTATGCTGAGGAAAAAGAAGAAAAAATCAAAATTCTTTTTTTAGAAAGCGAAGACTTAAAAAAGCAAATAGAAGAATTAAATAAAAATATTTCAAAAACTCTTTTTTCCTTAAAAAATCTCGAAGGAATAGAAGAAAAATATAACGAAGTAAACTTACAATTGAAAGAGTTGTCTTTTGAAGAAGAGGGTTTAGATATAAATTTGATAGACAAAAGAAAGGATATAGAAAGAATAAAAGTAGAAATATCTTCGATTGATAAAGATGATCAAGAAAGCGAAGCTCTTCTTTCTCAGATTATTGAAAAAATAAAAGAAAGAGAAAAGGAATTGTTAAAAAAAGAAGAAAAAGAAAGAGAAGTTTATGAAAGATTCAATTCATTATATTTAGAGAGAAACAAAATCGCAGATAAGCAAAAAGAATTTGAAACAAGTTTAATAGGATTACAGAACGAAATAAGAAATATCGAGGATAAAAATAATTCTTTTAAACTCAAAGAAGCAGAAATAAATGCAAAATTGGAAACTCTAAGAGAAGAATTTTCTTTATTCAAGGAAGTTGAGTTAATACAAGGTTCGAAAGAATCTTTGGGAAAAAATCTTTTTTTACTTCAAGAAAAACTTAGGAATTTTGGTAGTATTAATATGAAAGCTATTGAAGTTTATGATAACATTAAGTTTGCTTGCAATGAAATACAGGCAAAAGTTGACATCATCTTAAAAGAAAAAGAAAAAATTTTAGAAGTAATTAGTGAGATAGACAAGAAAAAAAGAAAAACTTTTTTAAAGACCTTGGAAGCGATTAATTCTCTTTTCGCAAGAAATTTTTCGCAATTAAGTAGAAAAGGAGAGATTTTTTTAGAACTTGAAAACATGGAAGATCCTTTTGCCGGAGGTTTGGAAATAATCTTAAAAGTAGCAAAAGGAAAATATTTTGATATTTCTTCATTGTCAGGTGGAGAAAAAGCACTCGTTGCTCTTTCTTTAATTTTTGCTATACAAGAATATAAACCCTATTGTTTTTATATTTTTGATGAAATAGACGCACCATTAGACAAACACAACTCAGAACTTTTAGCTTCTTTAATTAAGAGATACATGGTCTCAGGCCAGTATATAATAGTAACACATAATGATGTTCTAATAGAACATGCGCCAGTATTATATGGAGTGAGTATGCAAGAAGGAATTTCAAAAATAGTTAGTCAAAAATTCTAATAAAAAAAGAAAAGGGAAAAAAGAAAAAAATCCCCTTAATAATAACTTGTTTCTATTTCTTCTATTTTTTTATTGTCCCTTCTAAAAAGAAGAACAATAAGAACTACGAGTAAAATTACAAAGATTATTGCTAAGACAACAGTTAAAGCTATTGCCCATTTTTCAGACGTAGAAGAAGATTCGACTACATTTGCCACAAAATTTGTTCTTTTTCCATCTACATTGACAAAAAAAGAATATCTTCCTTTTTCTGCTCCGTCTTTTGCTTTTACAGTTATTTTAACTGTTTGAGCTGTTTGCGGTCCTACAGTAACCACTGAAGGAGCTGAAACAACCAAAGCAGAGTCAGAAACTACATCTAGTTTGAAAACTTTTATTTTGTCTTCCGCATTTACTAAGACAATCTCATAGTTCTTTGTTTCTCCAGCAGCAATCTCTTGAACTGCAGAACCTGAAAACAATGTCAAGTCAGATTTTTTGCTTCTTATTTCAACCATTCTTTTTTCAACTTGTCTGGAGTCATAATTGTATGTTGTTACAATCATTTCATAAACCCCATTATTAGCGTTTTCAGGTATTTGTAGATTAAGGACTTTTGAAGTTGCGTCATCTCTGTCGCACTTTTCATCTTCACATTCTACTGCAACTAAATCGCCTAAATACGCTTTAGCATATGCTCTTATTTCAGGTATAGAAACCGTCACATAAACATCTTCATTGTTTTCAAAACCTGTATTTTTAACAACAACTAAAACAGGAAGGACACTTCCCGCTTCGACGGAGTTGCTATTATCAACAGACAACAATCTCAAGTTGTATGATTCTCTTTGTATAATCACCGGATAAGTCAATATTGTCTGATTTACAGAATCCTCTATGATTACTCTTAAAGTGTATGGCTCATTTGTTTTTTCTAATCTAGAAGGCATTCTTAAATTAAGCAATTCGTTATATACTGCATTCTTAATGAGTGAAAGTTTCCTTGTGGAAGAAGATATTTCTTCGTTTCCACCGAGCCAAACTCTTATTCTAGCATCTTTTGCATTTGTTGTAGCTGTAAAAATAACTCTTATTGGAACAGTTTCCCCGACATAACCAACACTATTATTGTTTGTTGACAATTGTAAGTCCTTAAAGTAAACATTGACATTACTAGCTATATCTGCTGCCAAGACACTTGTCAAAGCAAAAACTGCAAAGACAAATGCCAAAAGGAACAAAGTTTTTTTTGCTTTCATTTTGTATTTTTATCAAATTTAGTTAAAAAACATAGGTTAGCAACCTTTTTAAATCTTACTATAATGTTGTAACTATATAATTACGAAAAATTTAAAAAGGTATACTACAGTATACTTAATATTAAAATGAATAATAGAATTACAACATTAAAACTAGAGAAAGAAACAAAAGAGAGATTAGAAAAGTTAAGAGAACATAAAAGAGAAACTTATGATGATATAATAAGAAAAATTCTTTTTGTTTTGAATATGGTTAGAGAGAATCCTGAAAAAGCAAAAGCAATTCTTGAGTTTATAGATGAAAAAAGAAGAAGGATGTTTGAAGTTGAAAAAACAATAAAAGAAACAAAATCCAAATGTTATGAAAAAACAGAGCAAAAAGAGAAAATCAAAAAGAATAAAAAAGAAAATATATTAAAAAAATAATGAATAAAATAAAGGTTTATAATAATATTTTCAAAAAGAGCAAAAGAATAAAATCTCCCCCTATAAAAGGTTATTCCTTCGATGGAAAAACAGATTATTCAAAGATTCTTGATAGTTATTTAACTACAGGTGGGCAAGCAACAAATTTTGCAAAAGCTATTAAAATTTTAAAACAAATGAAAAAAGAAAATTCTTTCGTTTATCTTGGGTATACATCTAACATGGTTACTACAGGAATAAGGGAAACGATAAAAGCCTTAGTTAAAAATAAATTTGTGAATTACTTAATAACTAGTGCTGGAGGTATAGAAGAAGATTTTATTAAGTGTTTTGGAAATTTTAAGCTCGGGGATTTTAATTTAAAAGGAAAAGAATTAAGAAAAAAAGGAATTAATAGGGCAGGAAACATTTTGATTGAAAATTCTTTATACAAAAAATTTGAAAAGTTTGTTTTTTCTGTTTTAGAAAAATATGAAAAAGAAATCAAAACGCCATCAGAATTAATTTATTTTTTAGCAAAAAAAATAAACAATAAAGATTCTATTTATTATTGGGCATATAAAAACAAAGTAAAAGTTTATTGTCCTGCAATTATGGACGGTAGTCTAGGAGATATTCTTTACTTCTATAAAAACTATAAAAACAAAAATTTCTTTTTAGACATATTAAAAGATACAGAAGAATTTAATAACTCTTCTATAGGAAAAGCTAAAACAGGAATTATAATAATCGGAGAAGGCATAATAAAGCATTCTATTTGTAATTGTAATTTGTATAGAGGTGGGGCAGATTATGCAGTTTATATAAATTCACAACAAGAGTTTGATTGTTCTGATTCTGGAGCACGACCGGATGAAGCAGTTTCATGGGGAAAAATAGCACTAGATGGAAAATCAATTAAGATTTTTGCCGATGCCACTTTAATTTTTCCTTTGATAGTAGCTAAAGCATTTTTTGAAAAAGAATAAATTTATTAATTTGTTAAAAACTATTCTTTTATGAAACTTAATGATTTTTTCAATAGATTAAAAAATAAGGATTTTTTTAAAGAGTTTAAAAAAGAAAATTTAGATCTTTTTTTAGTCTCTGTTTTTTGTATTCTTTCAAAATCTGAAAAAGAGAGCGATAAAATAACTTTTAATTTTTATTCTCCATCAAAAAAGAGCTTTTTTTCTTCGGATTATCCTTTTTTTGAAATGAAACTTATTGAAGAAAAAGAGACAGAGCTAAAAGAACTTTTTTTAAACAAACAGAGTATTGATATTGATAATTTAAAAGAATTTGTTGAAAAAATTATTGGCGGCAGTTTTTCTAAGATTATCTGTTTTCTTTTAGAAGATGGATGGAAATTAAGGGTTTTTCGTAACGACTTTTTTATAGAGAAAATTGATTTAAATAAAGAAGGAGAGATAATAAAAAGAGAAAAGATCAATCTAAAAGATTCTTTTTTAAATTTCAACAAAAAAGATTTCTGATATTATCTTTTTAAATTTGTCATATTCGCTTGATGGAATTCTTAATCCGCAGGCCATCTCATGTCCTCCACCAAATGAGTTTTCAATATCGCCCAAAACTTTTTGCACAATTTTTTTAGACCTTTTCCCCCTCAATGAAATATTTATAGAGTCTTCTTTTTTATAACAAACAACAATAAACTTGTTTTTTCTCATAAATTTTAATCTGTTTGCCAACTCGGAGACTAAACTATATTTTCCAGAAAACTCTAAAAAAATAAGTTCGTCAAATTCTTTTGTTTTTTCAATATTTTTTTCAATAAACATTATCATTTCATTATACCTTTCGTGCATAAATCTGTTTTTTTCATTTTCAATTAAAATCTCGTAAGGAGAGTTTATTTTTTTTAAATAATCTAAAATTTTTTCTATTACTTTGTCGTTATTCATCAATGAGAGAGAAATTATTTGAATAGCTTTTCCAAAATCGCTTTTATAAAATATTTCAAAAGCATCTTTTGTTTCTAAAAAAAGTTCAGGGAATTTATTTTTTTCTTCTTCGTAAAAATCAGGTAAAAAAGAATCTGAAATACAACCCATTAAAGAAAGAAATCTTGTTTCTTTTGAATCAAATATTTTTTGTGTTATGAAACTTACAGGTTCGGAAGAGGGATAACTGTTAAAATAAACACAATAGTTGCTTTCTTTTTGTTCATGATGGTCTATATAAATTAAAGGGACATTTTTTTCTTTTGTTTTTTTTATAAAGTTCAGATCTCGAATTGGTTTGTCGATTATAAATATTTCACTAGGATAAACAGAAAATATTTTTTTTGAGAGATTTTCACTTATTTTTTCTATTGATTTTAAAACAAAAGCATTTCCTTTACCAATATTTCTTATCAAAATAGAAGTAGAACAAATACCGTCTGGATCATTATCAAAAAGAAAGACCGGGTTTTTAGAAAAAAGTAAAATTTCTTTTAATTTTTTTAATCTATCTTTGCTTATCATATAGTTTTCTTTCCTTCTAATATTTCTTCTCTTAATTTAAGAATATTTTCTTTTATTTGAGAAGCTCTCGCCTTCAACAAATTTTCTAAAGTTTGTTGTTCTGCATTAATAATATTATCAAGCGTGTTTAAGTTAGATATTACACTAGCGATTTCTTTTTTTGTTAGTCCGCAATTTTCCAAAAATCTATAGCCCTTCGGCTTTATTTGTTCATCCAAATCCAAATCAAAAACTAACCTTGCTATAGTGCTTACCTCTGAAAGTCCATCAAAAGTTAAACCTTTAAGAATTTTTTTAACTGTTTTTAAATTTTTTTGGGAATAATCTCTTAATATTTCTTCTTCTATTTTTTCAACATTTTTTGTAAGTTCCCTAAATCTTAGATTTATTACACTGCCTTCTTTTCCTATTTCAATAAGATCTCTTCTTATCAATGAGGATATCTTTATTATAGCTTGACTTTTTTGTAAGAGTTTACAAACATCACTCACTGAAACAAGTCCTGAAATTTCTAAAATATTTAATCTAGACCAGAGTTCATTGAATTGTTCTCTTTGTTTTTCAATTATTTGTAAATTAGTAGAAAGAATTTTTAACAAATCATCTAAACTTCTTAAACTATACTTCAAATCACAATAATAAATTGTTGTTTTTTTTCTTCTTTCAGATATTGATAAAACAAAAGTCTCTGCATATTTTGCTGTTTTCTCTGCCGCTTTATGTCTTGTTCCTGTTTCATTTGATGTTACAGAAGTCGGTGGAACTAATAAAACATTTGCATAAAATATTCTTTTCATATCGGAAGAGATAATAACAGCACCATCCATTTTACATAGTTCAAACAATCTATGTGGAGTGAATCTACAATTAACTCTAAATCCTCCTTCTGTAATTTCTGTTAATTTTGGTGTATCTAAAACAATTAAAGCCCCTCTACCTGAACGAATAATATCTTCAATAACAGTTCTTAAATGAGTTCCAGGAGATATTTTCTTTAAAAATTCAAGAAATATCTTCTCTTTTTCTTCCATACTTGAAGAATTTAATTATTATTTATATATTTTTTGTTATTAGTTAAGCTTTTTAACTATTGAAACAATCAAACTTAATGGAAGAAGAGTCAAAAATAGGTTCTGAGCAATTTTATGATATAATAACAAAAGAAGAAATTAGTTGGCAATCTCTTATCTATGATTTAATAAATACTGAAAGATTAGATCCTTGGGATATAGATATTTCTCTATTGGCAGACAAATATTTAGAAGTTATAAAAAAAATGGAAGAAGCAAATTTTTTTGTTTCATCTAAAATGTTGCTTGCTTGTGCTATCCTCTTAAAAATGAAATCTGAAATTTTAAATGATGTTTTCTTAAAGGAAATAGATGAAATTATTTATGGAAAAAAAGAAGAAAAAAAAGTTATTCCAAAATTAGAAGTGTTTGATGAAGAAATCCCTCTTCTTTTTCCAAGAACACCATTACCAAGACAAAGAAAAGTAACTTTAGAAGAATTGATGCTATCATTAAATAAAGCAATAGAAACAGAAACGAGAAGAATAAGAAAGGTTATAGGAAAAAAACAAGCAGAAAAAATTTACGAACTTTTTCTTTCTAAAGATAAAAGAGTTCCTATAAAAGAGAGAATAAATTTGATTATAAGAGAAATTGAAAAACATTTTAAAGAACTAAAAAAAGAAGAAATAACTTTTTCTGATCTAGCTCCTACAAAAGAAGAAAAAAAAGCATTATTTTTACCAATACTTCAATTAGATAACCATGAAAAAATTTATACTAAACAATATAATCATTTTGAAGAAATTTTTATAAGGTTGGAAAAATATCCTGAAGAAGATGTTGAAATTATTAAGGAAGAAATAGATTTTGAAAAAACAGAGATTATCAATGATACGGAAAAGGAAAAGAAAGATTAAATTTAAAAATCTTTTTTATTATTTATTTTCGTGCCTCAATAGTATAACGGTTAGTACGCAAGCCTGTCGCGCTTGAGACCCGGGTTCAATTCCCGGTTGGGGCGTCTTAATAAAAATATCTTTTCATATCATACGATCTTTTTTTATTCTTGATTTTTCTTAAAAAACATATAAAAAACAAGTTTCAAATCACTTAAACTTATCCATACAATAATCAACTAGCTCTTTATCTTGAATTTGCCGTGTTTGTGTTTCTGTTCTAATCATGAAAATTTCTCTTCCTTCTAAAGAGAGAAAAACAGGAAAATTGGAAGAATTAACTTTTATTAAACAAACAGTTTTTCCTTCAAATACTTCAAATTTAAATTCAAGAAAAAAGTTTATTTTATTATAAATTTTTGAATGAAAGAAAGGTCGAATTATTTCATCGATTATCATTCTTTTGTAGCCGTCGATAGAAAAATCTTTTTTTAGTTCTTTTAATTTTTCTAAATCTTTTTCAATACCTATGATTTCATAGCCAGAAATTTCTTTATTTTCTTTTACTCCGATAACTAAAATCCCTCCTTCGCTGTTCATCAAGGCAGAAAGAGATTTCGCGATAATGACTTTAGAAGCTTTTTGCTTGTAAGTGCGAAGTTCGTAAGATTTGCTTTCTTTTTCATTATAATTTAAACTCCAAAGTGCTTCAGATTTAAACTCTAATCTTTGGTTTTCTCCTTTTTTTATCAACTCTTCAATTTCGGTTTTTCTTTTTTCTTCGATAATCTTATTTATTCTTCCAACCTCGCCAGTTTTGAGGCGTACCATCAAAGGCTTTCCTTCTTTTTTTACTCCAACATCTTCAACGATTCCAACAACCCTTTTTTTCTCTTTTGTCGTTAATATTTCAACTTTTACTCCTTTTTTTATCTTTTCCATTTAAACTTAAAATAAGGATTCTATATAAGTTTTTTTATAAACAAAAATTTTTTAAATTCAATAAAATAAACTTCTTTATGAAAAAAAGATTATTTATTTTTATTTTAATATTAATGTTGTTCGGACTTTTTTCGAATTTTTTCATAGTTAGTGGAGAAAATAAAAATTCAACAAAAGTTTATTATTTTTGGGGAGAAGGGTGTTCTCATTGTAAAAATGTTCTTTCTTCTGGAGTTTTAGAAGAAGTTGAAAAAATAGACGGAGTAAAAATTGATAAAAGAGAAGTTTATTTTAACCAAGAAAATAGAAACCTTTATTTTAATTTTGTTGAAAGACTCCAAGTTCCCCAAATACAAAGAGGAATACCTTTTTTAGTTATTGAATGTAATGAAAAATCATTTTATTTTATAGGCGATAAACCAATAATTGAACATCTTAAAGAATCTGTTTTAAAATGTGAAGTAGAAAATAAGCTATCTTCTGATTTCTCATCAGATAGCCCACATACAGAGAAATTAACTCTCTGGAGTATAATTTTCGCCGCTTTAATTGATTCAATTAATCCTTGTGCTTTCGGAGTTTTGATTTTTTTAATGGCGACTCTTTTGTCTCTCTCTTCTCATAAAAGAGCTTTAAAATATGGATTAGTATATATCTTTATTGTTTTTTTAGTTTATTTTTTAGCAGGCATTGGAATAATAAGATTTTTAACTTCAAATTCAAATTTAACTTATTATTTTGTTTTTATTTCTGCAATATTGGTTTTTATTGGAGCTGTTTTAGAAATTAAAGATTTCTTTTTTTATGGAAAAGGATTTTCTTTAAAAATTCCTTCTTCTGCAAAACCTTTAATCGAAAAATTAACAAACAAAGGTACTTTGATAGCAGTAGTTTGTTTAGGCTTTCTCGTAGCGTTAGTCGAACTTCCATGTACCGGAGGGATTTATTTAGCAATTTTGAGCCTAATGGCAGTAAATAAAACTTTTGGAATTTCTTACCTTTTTCTTTATAATTTAGTATTTATTTTGCCTCTTTTCTTAATGGTTCTTTTAGTTTATTTTGGTACAAAAACAGAAAAAATCTCCAAATGGATATCAAAAGAAAAAAGATTTATGAGATTGGCAGCAGGAATTTTAATGCTTTTACTTTCTTTTTATTTATTTAACTCTCTTTTCAACTTCATTAATTTTAGTAATCTCTAAAATAAATTCCAACAATTTCTTTTTTTTCTAAAATAAAGTTTTTCATTGCTTCTTCCACTTCTCTTTTGCTTGCACCTTCTTCAAGATTTAGAAAATTGTCGAGAACGTAAAAGACAAATTTATAATTACTAATTCTTATTCGTTTAGGAGAAGAATGGTCCCATAATCAGGATTTTTAAAACTATTAATTTCTCTTTTTGTTTCTTCTGGAATTTTTTCTTCTTCAATTTTAATTTCTTTTTTAGAAACTTTTATATTAAATAAAATCAATGATCAAGAAAAGCCACAAATCCGAATAGCATCAAGATCTTCGCAAATTAATGTAATGTTTTGGTGTTTTTAGGAAAATCTTTAATTAAAAAAGGATCAATGTTTTCTCCACCAAAGATGTATTTTTTTGGAATTCTTCCTTTATTTTTAAAAAAACTTTTTATTTTTACACCAAAGCCTGCAGAGGGAGTCGAACCCCCGACCTACTGCTTACAAGGCAGTTGCTCTTCCAGCTGAGCTATGCAGGCATAAAAAAAATAAACAAAGAGGATTTTTAAACTAATCGTTGGCCCAAACTATTTTGTCCATACAAACATTTTCTTTTTTCGTTGGATAAATAACATTCACAAGTTCTTCTGGTTCGAACCATAGCTCAATCTCTTTTTTTGCTTCTTCTTCAGAATCAGAAACATGAATAACGTTCTCAAAGACATTTGTTTTGCTGTTTATTCTTCCATATTTTCCCCTTATTGTTGTTGGATCAGCATCCTCTGGATTTGTATTTCCTGCAATTTTTCTTATTTTATTAATGCAATCTACCCCTTCATAAACTAAAGCCATAACTCTATTTGTGTGATACTCCCCCATAATATATTTTAAAACACTTTCAAAAATTTCTTGTCCTTTTTCCTCTCCCCATTTTTTAGATAATCTTTGTTTTAATTCTGAATAATGCGCTTCTGCTAATTCTTTTGAAACAGAAATAATTTTAGCACCAACAATTTTCGCCTTTGTTTCAGAAAGGCAAGTTATTATATTTCCTGTAAGGGATTTAACAAGTCCATCTGGCTTAATAAGAACAAGACATTGTTGTATCTCCCCCATTTTAATCATTTTTTAAAATTTATTTTTTCTTTTGTTTCTATTTCTCTTATTTCGAAAGCAAGAGGAGGATATATCTTTTTTATTTTTGTTACAATTTCTTTTTGTATATTTTCGTTTAAGATATTTTCACAAATCTCCAGGAATTCCATCTCTTTAAAATTTTCAATTAATATCTCCTTTATTTTTTCTCTTAATTCTTTTCTTAAGGATCTTGGTATTTTTCTTCTTGTAATTAAAAAAGGTTTAACTTTTAAAATAACATCTTTTGATTGTGTACTGAAAGAATCTTCAATACAAGAAGTCTTATTTCTTATTAATTTTATTATGTAACTTTTTAAAACAGTTATTCTTTTAGGTAATGCGACAAATTTTCCATCCATTTCTCTTATAGAAAAAACTGCTTCGCAAGATTTTCCTTTCAATTTTTTTGATATATCAATTTTAATAGTTTTCTTTAATATGTTTTCTTTTTCTCCGAGAATATATACCTTCTCATTTATTAAAGGAACTTCTATTTCTGAAAATTTTTTTTTCAATGCCATTTTATTCTACTTGGATTTTTCCACTCCTCTTTCCTTTTTTTTGCGGTTTGGATTTTTTACATTCGTTACAAGAATATAAAAGATTTGTTTTTTTTGTTGTTTTTGTTTTCATTTTCCATTGTCCAACAGGAGGTTTAGAGCCCCATCTTCCTTTATTACCGATTCCTCTTCCCAATCCACGAAGTTTTGCTCTTTCAATGCTTCCCCTCTTCAAAGAACTTCTTTTTCCAGAACTACTTAATTGTTTAACTTTTTGTTCAGTAACTTTTTTACAATAAGGACAATATCTTTTTACAACTTTTGGAATTTTCATAAAAAAGAAGAAGATTTTTTATTTAAAAACTTTTTGTTTAATTTAGGAAGTTTTTTAAAACTGTTCATCTATAAGATGTTGTTGGCCCCGTAGCTCAGTTCGGTTAGAGTACCGCGCTCTTAACGCGGGTGTCGAGGGTTCAAATCCCTCCGGGGTCATTTCTGTATTAGAATTCTTATAAAAATTCTGTGATAGCAGATTGGGAAATACGAAAGTTTAAAAATTTTTTAAAAATACTAAAAATATTTTTTTATTTTATAATTTTAATAAGAATTAATATTATTTATACTCTCTCCAAGTGTTATTACATTTTGTACAACGAAAAAATCTTGTTTCTGTTTCATCACTTCCCCTTGTTTGTGATGTCCAAAAATATGCTTCATTGTTTTTACATTTTTTACATTCAGCAAAAACTTTTGGGAGAATATCAACATCTTTATCTTTGACAACTTCAATTTCTTGTTTTTCTTCTAATTTTTCTTTAACTTTTAATTCGACTTTTTCTTTTGTCGAATAACTACACCTTGGGCAACCGAAGTTTTTGTTCTTCAAAACCAGCATTGCCCCACATTTAGGACAAAATTTCATTTGAGATTTTAGAAAAAGGCATTTATAAACTTTTCTTTATCTTATTTAAGTGGGCTTGTTTTTATTTTAAACCTCCTATTCAGGTTATAATTGCAATAGTAGAGTTAAATTTATGAAGAGAGATTTCTAATATTTTTCTAGATGAAAACACCAAAATTCTAATAATCTTTCTTAAAACTATCCTGTTCAAAGAATATTGCAGAGTGCGGATATTTTGTCAATTCACAAAAAGTTTTGATAAGAGGAAGAATGAAAAAACTATCTTAATTTACGTTTCTTTTAGTTTAACAGAATTTAAATAGTTAAGTTTAAATATTTTATTTTTTTATAAAGAAGATGAAGAGAAAAAAAAAGTTTTATCCTTTACTAATCTTTTCTATTATAATCCTGATTCTTTTATTTTTAGCTTATCTTTATAAGGATTATTTACCTAAAATAATTCCAGAACAGCCAAAAGAAAAAAATTTAGAAGAATGTATCAAAGAAAAAAATATTACTCTTTATGGTTTTTCCGATTACAAAACAACAAAAGAGCAAATAAAAGAACTTGAAGAAACTTTTAATTATATTAATTTTATTGATTGTTCAAAAAATAATGATAGGTGTAGCGGAATTATCGTAACTCCTGCTTGGAAAGTTAATGATAAAATTTATTTTAATTTTTTTTCGAAAGGAACTTTAATTAAAATAACGGGGTGTGAAAGTGTACAAGATAAAAATTGATAAAAAGAAGTGTATTGGTTGTGGTAGCTGTGAGTCTATTTGTCCAGAAAGTTTCTTTCTTGAGAAAGGAAAGGCCAATGTAAAAAAAGAAAAAAAAGAAAAAATAACTTGCGAAGAAGAAGCAAAGAACTCCTGCCCAACCGGAGCTATTAGTATAGAATCTAATTAGAAAATAAAATTTTGTAAATATATTTAAAATTAATTCTATAGATAAGTTAAAAAATATTTAAAAGACATTTATGTTTTTTGTTAGAAAAAAGATTTATTGGCTTTTTTATGCTGAAAATTTTTTATTTTCTTACTTTTTTATAACCCAACTAAATTTTATTTATGAGATATTTTCTATTGTATGGAACTATCAAAGTTGTAATAAAAAGTTAAATATAATCATAGGTAATTAGATTATTAATATTAGAACAAGCTTGTTTAGTTTAAACTTTTATTAGTTCTATTTCTAAATTTTTCTTTATTTCTTCTATAAATATTTTCTCGTCTTCTTTTCTTATTAAACAGCCGGCAGCCTCCTTGTGTCCACCAACATCCGCTTTAATATTGCAAACAGCTTTTTCTAGAACTTGTTTAAGATTTTTATCACTTTTTCCAACGACTCTTGCAGAAATTTTTATTTTATCATTATTGTATGCCATGCCTATCAAGATAGTTCCCTTATCATAAATGTTTGAAGAAGAAATTATAGAGCAAACAGTTCCTATTATTGCATCTTTTATTTTTTCTTTTCCGTTTAAAATTACAAATCCATTCCCGTTTATTTTCTCTAGCCTTTCAAAATTTTTTAAACTATCTATCAATTCTCTCCTATATTTAATATAAATTTCTTGTGCTCTTTCATAAAACCCTTCTTTTTCCATACAAAAAGAAATAGCTAAATCAGGAAAGCCTAATCGAGAACACGCATTTACTAAAACACTTATTTCTCTTAAATCCTCTTTTCTGTTAAAAAAATTTGTTATGAAAATGTTACCAAGAATTTCTTCTTCGCTAAAGTTTCTTCCTTTTTTTAACATTATTCTTGTAATTAATTTAGAAGTTTCATTTTCATCTAATTCATGCAAACTTTTATTTTCTTGAATCCCTATTTCCTTTAAAAGTTCATTAACTCCTTCAGAAAAACCAGTTATCCCCGGAATGTAAAATGTTGTAGAATATTCAAGAGCTCTCTTTAATGGTCTCGTTGCAGAAAAAATTAATAAACTCTTTTTTATTTCTATATCTTCACAGTCCTTTATTATTTCGTAATAGCTTTTTGTTATTTCTGATTCGTGTCTGTCACCTACCATTCCAAGAAGAGCAAGCTTTGATAAATCTTTGTTGAAAGGAGATATCTCTTTAGAAAAAAGATAACATAAAGCGGCAGAACAAAGATTTTCTTTTTTATTTAAGTGAGGATTTAAGATGAAAACATTTCCTCCCATATTTTCCTTTTTTATTTCGTGGTGGTCGATTATAAAAACTTTCGAATTTGTTTTTGAAAAGTCTTCTACATTTGAAGAACCAAGATCACTAAAAAGCAATATTTCTTTCTCAGGTCTTTTTAATTCTTCATTAATTATGTTTTCATCTATTCCTTTAACTATTCTTACGGAAAATTTTTTGTTTAATCTCTTCATTGTTTTTATTAAAATTGTAGCAGAACTTATGCCATCCGTGTCGTAATGACTCACAATTCTTATATTTTTATTTTTTATTTCTTGCAAGAACTCACCGACGAATTTTTTTATTTCTTCTCTCATTTTTTTAAAGTGAAAAAATAAAATTTTTTTTCTTTATAAATCTTTATTGCTTTTTTTAAGTAATAAAACTATGCAGATACTTTTTTACATTTGGAATAAAAATACTTAAAGTTAACAATAAACAAAACAAGTGAAAGTTCTTTTATTATTAATTTTTGATGATAATTCTTTCTAAAAAGATAAATCGTGTTTAACTGAATTTTAACTATATTTTATTAAATGATAACTTTTTAACAAAATATTTATAAACCTTCCTTTCAAATTTTTTTTATGGTGACAGGTGAAAAAAATTTTGATAAGATAAAAAGATTGATGACAAGTAGGGAGAGTATAAGAAATATTGCTACTTCCGCACATATTCATCATGGGAAAACCGCTTTTACAGATAATCTTTTAGCTGCTGCTGGAAAACTTGCTGCTAAAAATGCAGGCGACTTGGAGGAAGGAATGGCGACATGGCAACATGCTGACGAGCAAGAGAGATTGCTTACAGTTGACTCTGCTAATGTTTCAATGGTTCACGAATTCGAGGGGAAAGAGTTTTTAGTTAACTTAATTGATACTCCAGGGCATGTAGATTTTTCAGGTAATGTTACAAGAGCGATGAGAGCTGTTGATGGGACAATAGTTTTAGTTTGCGCTTCTGAAGGGATAATGCCACAGACAGAAACAGTTCTTAAACAAGCATTAAGAGAAAGAGTTAAACCAGTTCTTTTTATTAATAAAGTTGATAGATTAATCAAAGAATTGAAATTAACCCCCCAGCAAATGCAAGAGAGATTTGTTAAAATTATTAACGAATTCAATACTTTAGTTGCAAATATTGCTGAAAAAGAATTTAAAGATAAATGGCAAGTTAACGTTAATAACGGAAGCGTCGCTTTTGGTTCTGCTAGAGATAATTGGGCCTTAACTGTTCCCTTTATGAAAAAGAAAAATGTATCTTTCCAAGATATTTATAAAATTTACGATGAAAAATTGTCTGAACAAGAAAGAAAAGATTGGGTTTGGAAAAATGCTTCTTTGTTTGAATCTATTATGGACATTGTCGTTAAACATTTACCTTCCCCAATAGAGGCACAAAAATATAGAATTCCTAAGATATGGAGGGGAGATGTTGAGACAAAGTTCGGAAAAAATTTGATTAATTGCGATATAGACGGAGAAACTGCTTTCGTTATTACAAGAATTGTTATTGATCCTCGTTCTGGAAAAGAAATTTGCGCAGGAAGATTGTGGTCTGGTAGGTTAAAGACTGGGCAAGAGATCTATTTAAATTTAGCAAAGAAAAAACAAAGAATTCAACAAGTTTTTGTTTATGATGGAATAAAGCCGGAATTAGTCGATGAAATTACTGCTGGAAATATCTGTGCGATATCTGGAATTAATGCTGAAGCTGGTGAGACAATAACAATTAATGAACAACAATCTTTTGAAGAAATGAGACATATTTTTCAACCAGTAATTACAAAATCTATAACTGTAGAAAAATCTATTGACTTACCTAAACTTATTGATGTTTTAAGAAAAGTTGCAAAAGAAGATCCATCGATAAAAATCGAAATAAATGAAGAAACTGGAGAGAACCTAATTTCTGGAATGGGGGAATTACACTTAGAGATTATTGAAGGAAGAATACGAAATGAGAAAAATGTTCAAGTTAAAACTTCCAATCCAATTATTGTTTATAGAGAAACTGTTTTAAAAAAATCTTCTCCGACCGAGGGAAGATCACCTAATAAGCATAATACATTTTATCTTCAGGTTGAGCCACTTGAACAAAATGTTGTCGAAGCAATAGAAAAAGGAGAAATTCCGGAAGGAAGAATAAAGAAAAACGATGACAGAGTGAGGTCTCTTTTATTTTCTCTTGGAATTCCTAATGAAGAAGCTCGCCAATATAGGGATGTTTTTATGGGAAATGTCTTCTTAGACAAAACGAAAGGAGAAGTTTATATCGGAGAAGTTATCGAATTAATTCTTGACGCTTTTGAAATGGTTATGAAAGCAGGACCTTTGGCTAGAGAACCTTGTACAAATTTAAAAGTTTCTTTAGTTGACTTAAAGCTTCACGAAGACGCAATTCACAGAGGGCCAGCACAAGTATATCCTGCTATTCGAGAATCTATTCAGTTTGCTTTTAAGAATGCTACACCTGTTTTATTTGAGCCAGTTCAGACACATTTAATAGAAGTTCCAACAGAATATATGGGGGAAGTTACAAAATTAGTCACACAAAAAAGAGGACAAATTTTAGAAGCTAAGCAAGAAGGAATTGTTTCTTTTATTAAAGCGAAAATGCCTGTAGGTGAAATGATTGGTTGGAGTAGTGATTTAAGAAGTGCTACTGGTGGAAGGGGTGTTTCAAGTTTAGTTGACCAGGTTTTTGAGAAACTTCCTAACGAACTTCAACAAAAAGTAATACAACAAATAAGAAACAGAAAAGGTTTAGCTGAAAACCAATAGCTTTTTATTCTGTTCATACAAGTTTTATTTCAAAAATTGAACTTTCTTACTTCTTGATTTCTAACAGCAGGAGTTTCTCTTCTAAATAAAGGTTATTTCAAAGGTATAAAATTTAGATTTTTCAAATAGAAGAATTTAAAAAGCATGTTTTTTATTAGATTTAAATAACTTTTGGTGTTGCACACTCGTCTTTAATAGGCGAATGCAACTTTAATTATGCCAAGATTACATAGACCAAAATACGGAAGTTTACAGGTATGGCCAAAGAAGAGAGCTGAGCAACTAATTCCTGACATTAATTGGGAAGTTATAAAAACTGAAGAAAAAGGTTTGTTAGGTTTTTTAGCTTATAAAGTAGGTATGATGTCTGCTATTGTTAAAGATGAAACTCCGGATTCAATGACAAAAGGAAAAAAAATCTCAATACCAGTAACAATTTTAGAATGTCCAGAACTAAAAATCTTTTCTGTAAGGTTTTATAAAAATAAAAATGTTGTCGGCGAAATTATTGTTTCTAACGAAAGAAATTTAAAAAGAAAAATTAAACTTCCAAAAAAAATTTTTTCTCAAATAGAATCTTTTAATAAGGAGTTCGATGATGTTAGAATTCTTGTTTATTCTCGTTTAGGAAAAGAATACTTTAAAAAAACTCCGGATTTTGTTGAACTGCCTATAGTAGGAACAAAAGAAGAAAAAATTTCTTTTATAAAAGAAAAAATTGGGAAAACAATCAAAATCTCAGAAGTTTTTAATGGAAATTTGGTAGATGTTAGGGGTGTAACAAAAGGAAAAGGTTTACAAGGACCTGTAAAAAGATTTGGAATTTCTTTGAGGCAACACAAATCAGAAAAAGGAGTTCGAAGACCAGGTTCTTTAGGACCTTGGCATCCTGCAAGAGTTATGTTTATCACCCCGATGGCCGGACAAACCGGATTTCATACACGAATTATCTATAATTTGTTAATTATTGGAAGAGGAAATGCAAAAGAAAAAGATATTACGCCAAAAAGCGGTTTTCACAAATATGGAAAAATTAATGGAGATTATTTAATTATTGCTGGTTCTGTTCAAGGACCTAAAAAAAGAGTTTTATTATTAACAAAACCATTACGACCGACTAAAAGACAATTAAAAAAGAGATATTCGTTAATTGATTTAACATGAAAGCAAAAATATTAAACAAAGAAGGGAAGGAAACGGGCGAAATTGTTTTACCATTTAATTTTTTTTCTGGAATAAGAAAAGATATTGTTCAAAAAGTTTTCGAAGCACAAAAAAGAAAACAACCACACGGAACAAAAATAGGTGCTGGAGCAATGTATTCTGCTTCTGGGATTTTAAGAAAAAAAAGACATGCGTGGAAAGTTACATATGGAAGAGGAATTTCAAGAATACCTAGGAAAATTATGGCGAGAAACGGCTCTTCTTTTACATGGGTCGGAGCAACAGCAGCTTCTACTGTCGGAGGTAGAGAGGCACATCCACCAAGAGTTGAAGAAAACCAATTTAGAAAAATAAATAAAAAAGAGCTTCTTTTAGCAATTAATTCTTGCCTAACATCATCTATAGATAAAAAGATTATTGAGAAAAATTACAATCTAAAAATTTCAAATTTGCCATTTATTTTTTCAAGCGATGTCTTAAAACTCAAAACAAAAGATTTTTTCAATCTAATGAAAAAAATAATCGGAGAGAAATTTGATAGTTTGCTTCAAAATAAAAAAATAAGGGCAGGAAAAGGAAAAATGCGAGGAAGAAAATACAAAAAAACTGCAGGGATTTTATTTGTTATCTCCAAAAATGAGAATTTTAAAATTAAAGGATTAGAAATTAAAAAAACTCCAGAATTAAAAATAGCTGATTTAAGTTTAAACGGAAAACTTGGAAGATTAATTTTATTTACAGAAAATTCGATTAAAGAGATAGGAGAAATATGGAAGAAAAAATAATCTTAAGAGGAACTAAATCGACGGAAAAAATAGTTAAGATGATTGAAAGAGAAAACACTTTAGTTTTTGAAACAGACAGAAAAACAAAAAAAGAAGAAATAAAAAAAGAAGTTGAAGTTTTATTTGATGTTAAAGTTGAAAAAGTAAGAACTTTAATAAAAGGAAATAAAAAATATGCTTATGTTAAATTAAAAAAGGAATTTTCTGCCGCTGATGTGGCGACGAAAGTAGGAACATTATAATGGGAAAAAGAATAATCCAACAAGCAAGAGGGCATGGAAGTTTAGTTTATAGAGTTAAAAGGAAAGCTTTTTCTGTTAAACCTTCTTATCCTAAAGATTTGAATGGGGAATGGGAAATTATTGATTTCTTAAGATCTGCAGGTCACAGCGCCCCCTTGGTTAAATTAAAAAATAAAACTGGAAAAACATTCATAAATATAGCTAACAAAGGTTTAGCAGTCGGAGATAAAATTTCTTTTGGTGGAGAAAAAGAAGGAAGTATAAATTTCTTAGTTAATATCAATCCAGGAACTAAAATTTTTAATATAGAAAAAAATCCGTTTGACGGGGGAAAATTTGTTAGAACAGGTGGGAACTCTGCTTTAATTCTTTCTAAAGAAAATTTCGGTGTTAAAGTTTTAATGCCCTCAAAAGAAATAAAAATATTTAAAGAAAATTGTAGAGCAACAATAGGGGAAATAGCAGGGCAGGGAAGATTAGACAAACCAATTCTAAAAGCAGGAAAAAAATATTTTATCAAAAAAGCAAAATCTAAAAAATGGCCGAGAACATCTGCTGTTAAGATGAATGCAGTTGATCATCCTTTTGGTTCTGGAAGAGGAAAAAGAATAAAGAGCAAGATAGTAAAGAGATTTGCTTCTTCTGGACAAAAAGTTGGTTTACTTTATCCTAAAAGAACTGGGAGGAAAAAAGCATGAAGGAAGAAGTTACTTCTAAAAAAAAGAAATATAGAGGAAAAACATTAGACGAATTAAAAAATATGAGTTTTTTAGAATTTTCTAAACTCTTAACAGCGCGAGAAAGAAGAAGCTTAATAAGAAATGAAAATTTGCATTTAAAATTCTTAAAGAAAGCATCAAAAAAAATACAAAAAGGTAAGATGCCAAGAACACATTTTAGGGATTTAGTGATAATTCCACAATTTATTGGTTGGACAGTAGGTATTCATAACGGAAAAGAATTTGTTCCTGTCAAAATAACGGAAGAGATGATAGGACATAGATTAGGAGAATTCGTACTAAACCGAAAACCAGTTAAGCATGGGGCTGCTGGTATAGGAGCAACTAAAGGTTCTTCTCATTTGTCTGTTAAATAAAAATGGCAATAAAAAAATTCAAAGATAAAACTGAAGAGAAAGTTAGTGAAAAAAATGAAAAAGCAAAAGAGAAAATTGAAAATATAGGAGAAGAAAACAAGATTGAAAAAGAAAATTCTCCTGAAAAAAAGGAAGAGAAAATTGAAGAAAAGGAAAAAAAGCCAGAGGAGAAAAAGAATGAAACAAAAGAAACTAAAAAGAAAGAAAAAGCAATTGTTCGTGGGCTTTCATTAAGAATAAGCGCAAAACAATCAAAGTTTATATTAAAAATGATAAAAGGTAAAAAAATCGATGATGCAATAAAAATGTTAGAAGAAGTTTTAGAATTTAAAAGAGCTGTTCCAATGAAGGGAGCAGAAATTCCGCATAGGAGGGGAATGGAAGCAGGGCGTTATCCTTTAAACACTTCAAAAGAAATAATTAAATTATTAAAACAATTAAAGGCAAATTCGAATGTTTGTGGAATAGAAAATCCTTATATAAATTTAGCTATTTCAAATATTTCTTCAAGACCTTATAGAAGAGGAAGAGTTAGGGGAAAAAGAACTCATATTTATTTAGAAGCTAAAGAATTTCAAGAGGAAAAATAATGGAAGAAAGAAAGTTTGTTTCAATGGCTAAAGAAGAATTGGGGGTAAAAAATTTTATTAGAAGAGAATTTGGAAAAGGAAAAATTTCTTCTGTTAAAATAGAGTACACTCCTATAGGAGAAAAAGTTATTATAACAACGCCCAAACCTGGAGTTATCATCGGAAGAAGATCAGAATCAATAGAAAATTTAACTGAAATATTAAAGAAAAAATTTAAGATGGAGAATCCACATATTGAAATACAAGAAATAAAAGTTAAAGAGTTAGATGCACAATTGGTCGCAGATAATATAGCTTTGTCTATAGAAAGATTTGGTTCTTTGAGGTTTAAAGCAATTGCTTATAAAGCACTTGAAGAAATGAAAAAAGCCGGTGCATTGGGCGGGGAAATTGTTCTTTCTGGAAGACTTCCAAGTGAAAGAGCTAAAACATGGAGATTTAAGTTTGGTTATTTAAAGAAAACAGGAAATCAAAGAAAACTTGTTGATAAGGCACAAACAGCTGCCCAAGATAATGCAGGTGTAGTAGGAATAGAGGTTTTGATATTAAGACCTATAAAAGAAGCGAAAGAAGGCGTAATTATTAATGAAGAACTGATTCAGGGATTAAAGGAATCATCTTTATCTAAAAATGTAAAAGAAGAAAAAATTAAAAAAAAGGTAAAAAGAAATGAATGAAAAACTAAAAGAACTAAAAATAAGATTGTTAAAAGAAAAAAATAAGAAGAAACTTATTAGAAGAGAAATATCAAAAATACTTTCAAATAAATTTGTTAAGGAGGAAAAGAAAAAAGGATAATGCATATTTGTCCAAATTGTGGTCTTCCGTTAGAGGCCTGTGTTTGTGTTGAATTAACAAAAAAAAGCCAAACAATAACGATAAAAAAAGAAAAAAGAAAGTTTGGAAAAATAATAACCGTTATCTCTGGCCTTAGCGAATTAGACACTCAGAAACTCGGAAAAAAATTAAAAATGAAACTTGCTTGTGGTGGAAAAATAGAGAAAGATAAAATAGAACTTCAAGGAGACCACTTAAATAAAATCAAAAAAGTTTTAGTGGAGGAAGGTTTTAGTCCTGAAAATATAACACTATGAAAAAAGAAAAAAATAAAAAAAACAAAGAGAATCTCTCTGAAAAAAATTTTTCCCTAAGGGGAAGAACTTTTGAAGGTTTTGTAATAAAAAAATTTACTAATAGAGTTGTTGTTTCTTTTGATAGATTACTTTATATTCCAAAATATGAAAGATACGAAAAAAGAAAAACAACCCTTCATGCTAAACTTCCTTTAGAGTTAAAAGATTCAATAAATGTTGGTGATTTAGTTCAAATAAAAGAGTGTAGGCCAATATCAAAAACCATTCATTTTGTATTAAATAAAAAGATAAGGGGTACAAATGAAAGCAATAGCATCTAGAGTTACAAGAGGACTAAATGTTGGAAGTTATGTCGAAGTGTGCGATAACAGTAGGGCAAGAGTTGCTAAGATTGTTTCTGTTATTCGAGCACATGCTAGAAAGGGTAGGCAAACTCCTGCAAGAGTTGGTGATTGGGTAAAAGTATCTATAAAAAAAGGGGATCCTAAAATTAAGGGGCAAGTTTTTGATGCTGTTATTGTTAGACAAAAAAAACCTTGGAGAAGATTAAATGGAGAAAGAGTTTGTTTTACAGATAACGCCGTTGTTTTATTAAAAGACGATAAAGGAAATCCGAAAGGAACACAAATAAAAGGACCAGTAGCAAGAGAAATTCAAGAAAGATGGAAAGAGGTATCGAAGTTAGCTTCGGTAATCTATTAAAATGAAAAAAGAATTTTCAAAAAAATGGAAATCGAGTAAGCAACCAAGAAAACAAAGAAAATATTTGTATAACTTGCCTTTACATTTAAGGCAAAAATTAATGTCAGCTACATTGGATAAAGTTTTGAGAAAAAAATACGGAAGAAGAAATTTCGAATTAGTCAAAGGAGATGAAGTTAAAGTTATGAGGGGAGAATTTAAAAATAGGTATGGAAAAATAGATTCTGTTGATAGGAAAAAAGTCAGGGTTTCTATTGAGGGAATAACGAGAACAAAAAAAGATGGAACGAAAGTGGTTGTTTGGTTTCATCCATCAAAATTAAAAATAATTAAACTTAAAGAAGATGACAAAAAACGTTTTAAAAGATTGAAGGAGGAAAAAGAAAATGCACAAGAAAAGAAGTGAGTTGCCCAGGGAAATTCCTCTTCCGAGAAAAGGAACAAAATATGTTAGTGTAGCTTCTCATTTTCAAAATAATAAAATGCCTTTAATTTTTATTTTAAGAGATATTTTAAAAATTGCAAGAACAAAACACGAAACTAAAAAAATTTGTTTAGGAGGAAATATTAAAGTGAATGGAAGAGTAATAAAAGATATTAAGTTTCCTATTGGTTTGAGGGATTTTGTTGAGGTTGAAGAAAAATGTTATAAAGTTATTTTGAAAAATAAGAAATATTTTTTAGAAGAAATAAAAAAAGAGAAAAAAAGGATACTTAAAGTTATTGGAAAAAAAATATTAAAAGATAAAAAAGTTCAAGCTAATTTAGAAGACGGAACAAATCTTTTAATCAAAGAAAAATTTTCTTTGGGAGATAGTGTTATTCTTTCTTCTCCAGAAAATAAACTTATAAAAATCCTTTCTTTAAAAGAAGGAGCAAATGTCGAGATAGTTAAAGGGAAATATTTAGGAAAAATAGGTAAAGTTGTTTCTATTGAAAAAGTTGGAGAAAAAACAATGTTTAAAATTAAATTCGATGATGGAGAAGCACTTCTATCTAAAGAGGCACTCCTTGTTATAGAATGAAAGAAAATCCTATGAGAAAAATAAAAATTGAGAAAGTTGTTTTGAGTATTGGAGCAAAAGGAGAAGAAATAGAAAAAGCTTGCAAACTTTTAGAGATCTTAACAGGAAGGAAACCTCTTAAAACAAAAGCAAAAAAGAGAATTCCAACTTGGGAGGTTAGACCTGGTTTAGAGATTGGGGCCATTGTTACTTTAAGAAGAAAAGAAGCAACAGAACAATTAAAAAAACTTCTCGGTGCAATTAATAACACTCTAAAAGAAAAACAAATACAAAAAAATCATTTTTCATTTGGCATAAAAGAGTATATTGAAATCCCTGGAGTTGAATATGTAAGAGAAGTTGGAATAATGGGGCTTGGAGTCGATGTTTCATTTACAAGAAATGGGAGAAGAGTTTCTCTGAGAAAAATTAGAGAAACAAGAGTTAGAAGAATGGATGTTTCAAAAGAAGAAATTATAAGATTTATGGAAGAAAACTTTAAATCTAAAATATTAAGGAGGAAAAAATGACTGCAAGTGATTGGAAAAAAATAACAAAACAATTAAAAAACAAACCAGCAAAACTTAAAAGATTTCTTAAGCATAACAAGCCAAAAGAAAGAAAGTTTGGAACATCAGTTAAGAAATGTGAGAATTGCGGGAGAATTGGAGCGCACGTAGGTCAATATGGAATTAATTTATGTCGACAATGTTTTAGACAACTTGCAGAACAAATAGGTTTTAAAAAATACAGTTAAAATGGCACAAGACATAATTTCAGATGCATTGAATATGATAATGAATGTTAAAAAAGTAGGAAAAAAAGAGTTAGAAATAAAAAAAATCTCTAAACTTTTAATTTCTTTATTTAATCTTATGAAAAAAGAAGATTACATAGATTTTGAGGTTATTGATGATAAAAAACCTTCTGTTAAAGTTCATATAAAAGAAAAATTAAACAAATGCGGAGCAATAAAACCAAGGTTTAGTGTAACAAAAGAAGAAATTGAAAAATATACAAGAAGGTATTTAATTTCAAGAAATTTTGGCAATCTTTTTATTTCAACAAACAAAGGATTAATGTCTCACAAAGAAGCTTATGAGAAAAATATTGGAGGGTGCTTGATAGCATATGTTTATTGATGAAACAAGAAAAATCGATAAGAGTTATTGAACTTCCAGAAGGTTATTCTTTTAGTTTGGAGAATGAATTTTTCATAATGAAAAAAAATGAAAAAGAAATTAGAAAAAAGATCAAATATCCTAGAACAATTTCAATAAAAATTGAAGGGAAAAAAATAATTATTAAAGCAATAAAAAAAGCTACAAAAAAAGAAAATAAGATTATTTGCACTTTAGAAGCACATTTAAAGAACATGGTTAAAGGTTTAGAAAAACCTTTTGTATATAAAATGGAAGCTTGCTATGCCCATTTTCCAATGACTTTAAAAATTGAAGGAGATAATTTAGTGATAAAAAACTTTTTAGGAGAGAAAGTACCAAGGTTAGCAAAAATTTTACCAGGTGTTAAAGTGGAAATAAAGGGGAATTTTTTAGAAGTTTCTTCAGAAGATATAGACTCTGTTGGTCAAACTGTTGCTAATATAGAAAGAGCATCCAAAGTCAAAGAAAGAGATAGAAGAGTTTTTCAGGACGGAATATTTTTAATAGAGAAAGATGGGAGGGGGATATGAATGAAATAAAAAAAAGAAAAAAACCTCTTTTTTTAAGAGTTCAGTGGAGAAGATTTTCTAAGTTAGGTAAAAGAAGAAAAAATAAAAGAAAGTGGAGATATCCTAAAGGTGGAGACAGCAAAACAAGAAAAAAAAAGAAAGGTTATCCGACAAGACCTTCTATTGGTTGGAGAAATGATAAAAGAATTAGGGGAAAAATTAATGGGATGAGCTTTGTAAAAGTTGAAAATTTAAATCAACTGGAGAACCTAAAAAAAGGACAAGCAATTTTAATTTCTTCAGTAGGAAAAAAGAAGAGAGAAGAGATAAAAAAGAAGGCAAATGAAATTGGTTTAATAATTTTAAATAAATACAAAAAGGAAAAAAATGAACTTGAAAAATAAAAAAGAATTTGCAGCGAGGGTCTTAGGTGTTGGAAAAGAAAGAGTTTTCTTTAATCAGGAAAATCTTAATGAGATAACTGAAGCTTTGACAAGACAAGACATTTTGGATTTGCATTCAAAAGGGGCTATAAAAATCAAAGAGAAAAAGGGGAGAAAAAAGGTTGAAAAAAGAAAGCATAAAAGAGGGCCTGGAAAAATAAAGAAAAGAGTTAAAAATAAAAAGAGAGAGTATGTTCTGCTGACTAGAAAATTAAGGCGTTTTTTGAAGGTTTTAAAGATAAAAAATAAGATTAATAAAGAAAAATATTATGAGATGAGAAAAAAAATTAAAGCTCATTATTTTAGAAGTCTTAAGCATTTACAGGAGGTTTTGAAAGAATGAAAATTGTTCCTAAACGAAGAAGAAGAGAAGGAAAAACAAATTATAGAATGAGATTAGAAATCTTAAAATCCGAGAAACCACGAATTGTTATAAGAAAATCAAATAAATATATTTTTGTTCAAGAAGTTGAAAGTAAGGAAGCGCAAGATTTTATTTTAAATACTGTAAGTTCGAAAGACTTAATAAATGAAGGTTTTCCTACAAAATTTTCTGGTAGTTTAAAGTCTCTTCCCGCCTGTTATTTAACTGGTTTAGTTATGGCTAAAAAAATGAAAAATAAAGAAGCTGTTATTGATATTGGTTTGTATAAGAATAAATATGGGGGAAGGTTATATTCTGTTGTCAAAGGTTTGATTGACGGCGGAATAAAAATAAATGCTGATGAAAAAGTTTTTCCGTCAAAAAAAAGATTGGAAGGGGAACATTTAAAAGAAGAAATAAAAAAAGAATTTAATAAACTAAAAGAAAAATTAATTAAAAATGAATGAAGAAATTGAGAAGATTATAGAGAAAGAAGAAGAAAAATTAAGAGAAGAATTGATAAAACAAAAAGAACTTGAAGAAAAAGAAAAAAGTGATAGAGAGAAACTTCTTGAAAAGTGGGTTCCTAAAACAAGACTTGGAAAAGAAGTGCTTGCCGGAAAATATAAAGATATTGATGAAATTTTTGAAGAATGTCGCAAAATATCTGAGCCAGAAATAGTCGATTATTTTGGCGGTTTTCAAACTGAAATTTTAAATATTGGTCAAGCAAAAGGAAAGTTTGGGGGAGGAAAAAGGAGGGCTTGGAGACAAACGCAAAAAAAGACTGAAGAAGGAAACAAATTAACTTTTTCTGTTATGGTTGCAGTTGGTAATGGGAAAGGGTATGTTGGAATTGGATTAGGAAGAGCTTCAGAAACTTTGCCTGCTAGAGAAAAAGCCCTAAGGAAAGCTAAAATAAACTTAATAAAAATAAAAAGGGGCTGCGCAAGTTTTGATTGTGGTTGTTCTGAATTACATAGCATTCCTGCAAAAACAGAAGGAAAGTGCTCATCTTACAAAATAAATCTTATGCCTGCTCCGAGGGGTACTGGTTTGATTGCCGGAGATGAAGTAAAAAAAATCTTAAGACTGGCAGGAATAAAAGATGTTTATACGAAAAGTTTTGGGAAATCAAGGACAACAATTAATGTTGCTTTTGCGACTATTGAAGCTCTTGAAAAATTAAACAGGATAAAAACAAAATGATAGCTGTTGTAAGAATTCACGGACAAGTTGGTTTAAGCAAAGAAATTGAAGAGACTTTAAGGAGATTAAGGATTAGAGAGAAATATAATCTTGTTTTTATTGATGAAAAAGATAGTGTAAGATTTGGTATGGTAAAGAAATCCAAAGATTATGTTATGTATGGTAGAATCGATGATTCTTTAGTTCAAAAAATAATTGAAGTAAGAGGGGAGTTAAAAGAAAAAAAGAAAAAAGCTAAAAAAACTCTTGAAAATATAAAACCTTGGATAAGATTACATCCACCGAGAGGAGGTTTTAAAAAAAGCACAAAACTTCCTTGTCCTAAAGGAGTTTTAGGAGAAAATAAAGATATTGCAAAATATTTGGAGAGGATGTTATGAAATTAAAAAAAAGAAAAAAAAGGTCGAGATTAAGGGGCGCAAGAACTTGTGGATGGGGATTTAGAAAAAAGCATAAAGGCCATGGTGAGAAAGGCGGTTTTGGAATGGCTGGAACTGGAAAAAGGGCAAAACACAAAAAATTAAAAGCTTTAATGATTGCTAGAGAAAAAGGTTTTGAAAATTATTTTGGAAAAAGAGGTTTTACTTCCGCTTCAACGAAAAAGAAAAAAGAAAAAGTAATTAATTTAAGAGATATTGCAAGAAATTATGGAAGTTCTGGAAAGATTGAACTAAAAGGTTATAAAATTTTAGGCGAAGGGAAAGGTTTTAAAGCTGAAATTCACGCAAAAGAGGCTTCAAAAAGCGCTATAGAAAAAATGGAAAAAGAAGGCGGAAAAATTATTTTAAATTTTTAGATTAATTTATTTTAGAAAAAGAGAAAAGCACACCCAAAAAAATATTTATAAATCTAATTATCTATATTAAAATAATATGGTTGATAAAAAATTGATTCAAAAATGGCTAATAGATGGAACTATAACAAAAACACAAGCAAAAAAGATGCTTGTAGATTCTAATAAAGAGTATTCAGAAGAAAAATCAAATAAGTTTATTTCTATTATTTCTATAATTGGAGTAGTTTTAATTTTTATTGGATTCGCCTGGTTAATTGCAAAGACCTGGCGTCAAATACCTAATCCAATTAAAGTTTTAATTCTTGTTGGCTCTACTCTTGGAGCTTTTGTTTCTGGAGGTATATTAAGACAAAAGAATCATGAAGGGGTTGGAAGATCATTAATTACTTTAGGTGCATTGTTATTTATTCTAAGCTTATTTTTAATTTCTCAAATATATCACTTAGCCACATCAAAACAACATTATGCTTGGCTCTTATTTTTAGCTTTGGTAGTGATAATTATTACTGCTTATTTACTTGATTCACCAGAAAACTTGGTTGTTTCAATGATTATTTTTTTCCCTTGGGTCATATTGCAATATTATTCTTCAATTTCCAGATTTGGCTATTCTTTAGGAGGAGCAATAATTTTTGATCTTATTTTAATTTTCTTAAGTTCTGGAGTGTTATTATTTGGACTAAACATATTACATAATTCTTTAGAGCATAAGTTCGCAAACATATATAGATTTTGGACAGTTTTTTATTTCTTAGCAATATTTTATTTATTGAGTTTCCAATCATTCTTACCTCTAATAAGCCAATATTCATTTAAAATAAAAGCATTTTCAACATTTTTAGTGATATTCATAATAATCTGCTTTTTTGTTTTTATTATCGGATCACTTTTTGCCATAAGAAAGAGTTCTATATTTCTTAAAGAAATTTTCGGATTTATAATTATTTTAGCAGTATTATTTATTTTGATACTCTCAACAAAAGCAGGCGCAGGTTTGATGGGTACTTGTTATCCAAAAGAGTGTTATGGTTTAAATTTAACAGAATGTATCTCCTTACAAGATTATTTAAATTGCGAATGGAAAACCGATGCATTTGATCCTTATGGTAGATGTGAATATGCCAGCTGTTACAATTATAAAACAGAAAAAGAGTGTAATTCTGTTACAAATAAACTTAAATGTAAGTGGCAAAATGGTCAATGTAATGAAGAATTAAATATAAACAAACGAGAAGATATTTATAAGACATGCATTAAGAACACAAATCAAAAAGATAATTGTGTTAAAAACTCTTTATGTAAATGGCAACCCTATTCTTTTTGGGGTTGGAACGTGTCTAGAGGATTACCGACAATCCTATGGTTATTATGGATAATAAATAACTTTGTTTTTATTGGATTTATTATTTTAATCTTATGGTATGGACAACAAGTTGGCTCAACAAAAATAATCAATCTTGCCTTATTCACATTTGTTTTAGAGATTATAACTAGGTATATTGGATTTTGGAGAGATTTTAGAGGATATTTTACATTTAGTGTGTTAGCAATATTAGGCGGTATAATGCTTATAGTTGGAGCATTGCTAATCCCTAAATGGAGAAAAAAAATTTTAGAAAAAACTAAACATCAGGAAAGTTTAATAAGATGAAGAAGCAAAATATTGCGTTAATAGTTGTTATATGTTTAGTATCTGTTGTTATCCTATCTTTTATCTTATATAATCACTGGCCTTTTATAGTAGGAAAAAAAATAGTTCTTGCTACTAACTCTGTAGATTCCTTTGATCCTTTTAGAGGTCAATACATGGCGATCAATTATGAAATTTCGATAATAAGCGGGGTTAAAGAAAAATTCAGTAAAGGAGATTCTGTTTTTGTTTCATTAAAAAAAGATGAGCAAGGAATTTGGAGAAAAGAAAATGTTTCAAAATCAAAACCAGATAAAGGTGACTTCATAAAAGGAAAAATTATCGATGTTTATGAAAATAATATGATAGTTTATAAAAAAGGAAAAATTATCGATGTTTATGAAAATAATATAATAGTTGTTGAATATGGTATAGAACAATTTTTCTTTGAAAGAAATGCGAATCTACCAACAACAAATATTACAGCTGAAGTGGCTATTACTAATTCAGGAAGAGCTAGATTAATACAATTATTACATAATGGCAAACCAGTAAAAATTGAATATGAAAAATTTGATATTAAATCTTAAAATTTTATTTCTGCCCACAAAGTCTTTGTATAAAAATCAAATTCCTTAAGTATTCTAAGAATATACCCTAGATTAAATAGTTCTTATCTTGTTTGTCTATACAAAATTCGGTTTTGTGAGCTGTTCCAAAAATCTTTCGTTCCATTCTAAGGTCAGAAGAACTTTGTCAAAGTAGGATTTATATCTATTTTTGGCATCTAAAAACTTAACAATAAATTAAAAAAAGAATTAAAAAATAAAGAAAGAAAAAAGAGAAGAAACTATTTCTTCTCAGTTATTGTTTTGCAAATTCCTGCTGCAACTGTAGCACCTGCATCTCTAATTGCAAATCTTGCCATGTAAGGATTAACATCTGCTGTTTCTAATACAAGATTTCCTACTGGCTTGATTTTTACTACAGCTACATCTCCGTTCTTTAAAAAATCAGGATTTTGCTGTATAGGTTGTCCTGTTCGTGGATCAATCTTTGACACAAGTTCTATAAATTGACATGGAACTTGGGCTGTGTGTACATGGAAAACAGGAGTATATCCTTTTGCTATAACAGTTGGATGATTTATAACTGTTATTGTTGCTGTAAAATCTTCAACTATTTTTGCAGGACTAGATGCATCACAAATGACATCTCCCCTCGCAATATCTTTCTTCCCTATTCCTCTTATGTTGACACCAACATTATCTCCTGCTTCTCCTTGTGGTAATTGTTCGTGATGTGCTTCAATAGTTTTAACTTCCCCTAAAATACCCTTCCCAGTTCTTCCAGGTAGAATCATTATTTTTTGTCCAGGTTTCATTATACCTGAAACAATTTTTCCAACAGGAACAGTTCCTATTCCAGTAATTTCATAAACATCCTGTATAGGCATTCTTAAAGGAAGATTTGTAGGTTTTTCTGGTGTTGGAAATTTATCTATTTGTTCTAGAACAGTTGGACCTTTGTACCAAGGCATTTTATCTGATTTCTTTGCTACATTATCTCCTTTTAATCCAGATGAAGCTATAAAAACAGTAGTTTCTGGATTTATTCCAACTTTTTTCAACATTTCTCCAACGTCTTTCTTTACTTCGTTATACTTTTTCTCATCATAATTAACCATGTCCATCTTGTTGATTATTATAGCTATGTGTTTTACACCCATTGTTCTCATTAACCACAAGTGTTCTTTTGTTTGCTCTTGAACACCATGAGGAGCAGAAATTACTAAGAAAGCAGCATCTGCTTGAGATGTTCCAGTAATCATATTTTTGACAAAATCCCTGTGTCCTGGAGCATCAATAATAGTAACTTCATAATTTTGAGTTTGAATCTTTTTGTAGTTAAGATCTATTGTAACCCCTCTTTCTCTTTCTTCTTTAATGGTGTCCATAAAATAAGCAAACTCGAAACCTTGCTTTCCATGCTTAGCAGCTTCTTCTCTTAGCTTAGCTAATTCAGTTTCGGAAAGAATTCCTGACTGATAGAAAAGTTGTCCAATTGTTGTAGACTTCCCTGCATCAACATGTCCTACGAACACTACATTAATAATTGGTTTTTGTTTTGCCATTTTTCCTCAAAATTTAGTTAAAAGTTATGCCAAAAGGCACTATAAAAATAAAAAGATAAGCTTTAAAAAGTTTATTATTTTAAATAAGAATATAATAAATTATTATAAAATATTATAAAATAAAAAAGAAAAAATATTAATTTTGTTTAAAAACTTTTAGGTTAATATAATGGTCCAAAACATAATAAAACTTTCAGAAAGAGAGAACAGGATTATAAATATGGCAAAGGCAAAATACGGAATGAAAAATAAAAACCAAGCAATAGGTTTTATTGTACAAATATTTGCTAAAAATTTTTTGCCAGAATCTTTAAGTCCTACAGAAAAACCAAAAAGATCAGAAGGGATTAAACTAAAGAATATAGAAGATTTGAGAAAAGAATTAGAAGGGGAAAAAATAAATGGCTAAGTTTAGACAATTAAATTTAGTTTCTGGAAAATTAGTTCTTGGGGGAAAAAATGCTAAGAACAATGAAGATCTAATTAAGCAGGTTTTAAATGATGAAATGGTCTTTCATACTAAAGAAGCAGGAAGTCCTTTTTGCAATATAAAAGAAAATTACAAAAAAATTTCAAAAAAAGATATAAAAGAGACAGCTATATTTTGTGCTGCATTCAGTAAAGATTGGAAAAAAAACAAGAAAGATGTGATAGTCCATTATTTTTTAGGAAAAGAAATTTACAAAGAAAAAAGTATGAAGGAAGGAACTTTTGGAGTTAAAAAATTTAAAGAAATAAAAGTTAAAAAAGAAGAAATAGACAAATTTTTAGAAAGTCAATCTTCGTAAAATTTAGCATCGAATAATTCTTTTAGATCGGGATAGATTCTTTCATAAAGATTTCTCGGAACATAAAAAGTTAGATTTTCTCCTTGTTTTATCCCAAGAGTCAAAAGTCCAAGAATACTTTTAGCATCAACTCTTTTACCGTTTTTTCCCACCATTATCATTTCATTAAATTTTCTGCAGTAATTAACTATTAGAGTAGCAGATCTAAAGTGGATCCCAAAAGTATTTTTAACGGTTAGAGTAAAAGAAGAAGTATCCTCCTCTTCTACTTTTTTTTCCAATTCTCCATTTTCAGTTGTTCTTTTTTCTTCGTCGATATTTTCTTTATAACTCATTTTAAATAAACAAAAAGTTTTTAAGCTTAAAAAAGATAAAAGAAAGGTTTTTAAACTTATCTATGGAAAAAATAAAAAAATTTCAGCTTGGAAAAAGAGGAGTTAGTCAAAATTTTATAGAACAAATAAAAAATTCTTTTAAGAATACAAAAAGAATAAAAATATCTGTTTTAAAATCCTGCTGTAGGAATAAAGAAGATATAAGAAATATTGCAGAAGAATTAATAAAAAATTTTGGAGAAAAATTTAGCTACAAAATAATTGGTTTCGTTATAGTTTTAATGAAAAGATAAAAATTTAAAAACACACTTCACCTTTTAAAAAAATCCCGCCATAGCTCAATGGTAGAGCACGCGGCTGTAGATTAACTAGCGCAAACTTTCCTTTGGAAAAAGAATGAAGCGCGATAAGGGCAGTTTCGATGAATCTGCTGTTCAACAGAACCCGCGGTACCCCAGTTCGATTCTGGGTGGCGGGATATCTTCAATAATTAAAAAATATATTTGATAATTTAGAATAATTTTCAATAAAAAAGGAAATGTTTTTAATTAAAAAATCTTCTTTTTTTAATGAGAATTTTTATTTCAATAGATATCCCACAAGAGATAAAGAAAATAGTAAAAGAAATACAAAAAAATCTCCCAGAATTTAATGGTAAAAAAATTGAAGAGGAAAACTTTCATTTAACCTTAAAATTTCTTGGGGAAATAACAGAGAAAGATTTAGATGAAACAAAACAAAAACTTTCAGAAATAAATTTTAAAAAATTTAAGGCAAAACTTGGCGATTTGGGTGTTTTTAGTGAAAATTTTGTGAGAATTGTTTGGATAAAAATAGAAAATTGTGACGGATTACAAAAAGAAATTGATGAAAAACTTTCTTCAGTTTTTCCAAAAGAAAAAAGATTTATGTCACATTTAACTATTGCAAGAATTAAATCATTAAAAAATAAAGGTGCTTTTTTAGAAGGTCTTAAAAAAATAAATTATGAAAGAAAAGATTTTTCTGTAGATAAATTTTTTCTTAATATGTCTATATTAACAAAAGAAAGAGCTTTTTATAAAAGATTAGAAAATTTTTTTCTAGAGTGAAAAATTTGGAATAAGCCTGTCCTCCCTAAAGAACAGGCTTATTAAAAAAACATGAAATAAATTAAAATTTATTTTTTCTTTTTCTTTTTTCCACCTCTAGCCATTACTGCTTCGCAAACATTTCCTTTTGCATCAACATAGTATAAATGCCCAGGTTTTCTTTGAACAGCATTCTTTAAAATTACTTTTCCCATTTTTTACCTCCTTTTATATTCTTTACAAAATGAACTATTTAAATCTTTCTTTTTTTCGTCGTATGAAAAAAGACAAATTTTATAAAGCCTAAAAACAATATTGATTTATGCCTATAAAAAAACAAAAAAACTATGAAAAAATTGAATCTCTTCTTATAGAAAATTTCGTCGGACTTCAGAAAGCAATGACAAATCTTTCTATAAAATTTGAGATGCTAGCTGATAATATCTCAAAATTATTAGAAGTTTTAGAGTTATCAGCAAAAAATTATTTAGAAAAAGAAAAAATTAATGGTGGCAGTGATATTGAAAAAAGAATTAATCTTTTGATAGAACAAAACAAAGCGATTGCAGAAGGATTATTATTAATTGATGATGTTTTAAGAAGAAAAGAGAAGCAACAATTTAATGAAAAAATTGCTCCTAAACCACTACCTACTAAAGAAATATGAATCTTGCACACAAGTCACCAATAGTTCAATCAATTGTTTTTAATTTGATAAGAGAAGTTCATTATGAAAAATTTAATACTTCAAAAAAATATTCATTAGATATTTCAATGATTCCCAGGTTAAGTGAGGACTTTTTTATAAAAAAAGGTTATATTCCAGAATCTATAGATGATTCAAAAAAAGAAATTCATTTGTTAATTCCAAAGAGAAAAAATATTAATTTTGCCCCATTACAAATATCCCAACAACAAATTAATTTACCAAATCAAAACAGATATCAACTTAACGAAGATAATTCCCCAC
>CAKZRD010000019.1 GCA_937143345.1 uncultured archaeon | reverse complement strand
GAAGAAAACGATGAACAAGAAGAAGATTTTGAAGAAAACGATGAACAAGAAGAAGATTTTGAAGAAAGTGATGAATATGAGGAAATGGATGAAGAAGAATTTTAATTTAATCAATATTTTTTCTCTCTATTTCTCTCATTTCTTTTAATTTTCCTAATTTTTTATAAATTTCTTTCAATTTTTCCTTAACTTTTATTTTTTCATTTTCTTCTAACTTTATACTAAAAAGTTTTTCATAAAATTTTATAGCAGAAGAGTTCTTTCCAATTTTTTCAAAAAATTCACCATAAAAAAAATATTTTTCTTTTCTTTTCTTTAATATCTCTTTTTTTTCATTTTCATTCGCTTCTCTGTATGCACAAAGAAACATTTGTTCTGCATTTTCTATCTCAACTGCTTTACAAAAATTTTCGGCAGATCTTAAAAAACTTTCAATTTTTTCTTTAAAAGTGTGTTCGAATCTTGCTTTTTGTGAATAGCATTTTGCAGCTGCCCCATATAATTTTTCTTCTTCATAGATCTGACAAAGATTTTTTAGAATGTATCTATTTATTTCTAAAGAGATATTTTTTTTCAAAGCGCTTTCTAAATATTCTACTTTGTTTAAGTTTGTTTTTATATTCCTCAATTTTTCTTGTATTTCTTCCAAATTTCTTTCTTTTACATTTATCATATCAAATTCACTTTTTTTTTATTTTTAAATATTTATATACAAAATTATGTCGCAGATTGAGAACTTGAAAGACGGCGTCGTGTTAAGGTTTATAGATATTTTTTCAATTATGTAAAATTATAAAACCAAAATAAATTTGTTGTCAATAAAGATTTATTTTACAAAAAATCTAAGGAAATGATGTCTGATGCAAATAAGAAAGGCATTTAACATACAAAAAGTAATTTTTGTTAGTAAATAAATTCTACTTTTTCTTCAAGATTATACCCCAAACATTTTTTACAACAATCTATAAATTATAAAAATCACTTATAATTTATTACCAACTTTTCATATCTTTAGAAATGGGCATCTTGAAATTCTTTTTACAAAGCAAAATAGTTATAAGTCTGAAAAAGAACATAATTTTAATATCTGGTAATTAATCAAATGGGTGATCTACTAAATGTTCGAATGGCATTTGTTCTGGAATTATTCCAATTGATTTTCCATATTCTCTTGCTCTATTCAATTCAGGATCTTGTTTTCTGAAATTAAACATTGCCCATCTAAAGATGACATACATTTCTCCGTCTTTGCAAAGGTGAGTATAAAATGCTGGTTTGATCGCATGCATAGCCTTATCTAAATAATCTTGTTTATAAGAATCCTGAACTTCTACTTTATGGAATGTCGTTGTTCTATTCTCTTTTTCGAGTTTGTTTACATTAGTTCCTTTAATGCTAATTAAGTCTATTATAAACTTGTCTTCAAGACTTTCTTAGATCAAAACTCCTTGCTATACCTTATTTATCAAATAAACTTATAGTTTATAAATTTTCTATATTCTTTACCTTTTAATTGCATCATTTTGCTATAATACATACGGACAATGATTTAAATTGAAGTCTCTTATTTGTTGTGTTATATCTGATTTAAGCCATGGAGTCTGAACTTCATAATAATCATAATTTGCCCAGCCTTCAAGAGTTTTTGGAGCAACAAATCCATGTTTTATTGCATCTTGATGTAAAAGTGTTCTTGGATAAGGAGCATAAACATGGCCTTAACTTAATGAGTGGGACTAATCGAAGAAACTTTTCTTCAAAAATCTAATGTTCTTGCAATATTATCTTCTGGAAATCCAAGATATCCAAAAATAACTGTGAAACTCCTACGTATTCCTTTTTTCCTAATCTTTTTGTCACTTCTAATACGCTTGCTGGGAGATGTGGAATTGAAATAAATGATAAGGGAAGAAATACTTTTTATAAACTCAATTAAACAAAAAGTCCCATAAGAGATAGGAGAACAAAATTTAAGACAATTCCCGAGATTTAGACGTGACTTATAACAATAAGCTTAAAAACTATTTTTATTTTTTTTGTTTATGGGGTTGTAGCTCAGTGGGAGAGCACACGGCTGAAGACCGTGGTGTCGGGAGTTCGATTCTCCCCAGCCCCATTAAAATTTTTATTAAACATAGTAACATTTTTAAATCAGTTTTTCATAATAAAATTATGAAATCAAAAAAAGAGGTAAAAGTAAAAAGGAAAAGATTAAGTGTTTTTGGAGCAGCTTTTATGAAGCTTTCTGTTTTTTTCTTCACACTTTTTTTAATAGCAATTTTTCCACAAATTATTAAGGATTTGCAAGATTGGAAGTTTGCTTTTTTAATTATAGCAATTCTTTTTGCCTTATATCCTATAAAAGAGTATTTTGAAAAATGAAAGGCAAAAAAGCAGCAATGGAGCTTTCTATTGGAACGATTGTCATAGTTGTTATAGGAATGGCAATGCTTATTTTAGGGATAATGCTCGTAAGAAATATTTTTTTTGTAAGCCAAAAATCAGTAAATACATTAAATGATCAAATTACTGCTGAGATAAATAAGCTATTTGGTGAAGATAAAAAATTAGTAATTTATCCATCAACAAAACAAATAGAAGTAGGGAGAGGAAAGCAAGAAGGTTTTGCTATTGGGATAAAAAATAAACTTTCAGGTAGTAGCGGAACAAACGCTCTTTTTTCTTATGAGATCATTCCTGTTTCAGATGTAGAAAAGGATTGCGGAATAACAAAAGAAGAGGTTCTTAGCCTTTTTGTAGCTGGGGCGAATAAAGGAGAAAATATCCCAATCCCAATAGGAGAATCTGATCCTGTATTAATTTTATTTGAAACTAAAGAAAACGATCCTATCTGTACAGTCAGATTCAGAGTAGATGTGAAAGCAAACGGAAATAACTATGCAACAACACAAGTTTATGTGAAATTCATGGATTAACTTTTTAAACCTTTTTTTCTTTTTATTCCTATGTCAAAAATTTTCATCGTTGGAGATTTTCATGGGGAATTTTCTAAAGAGTTAATTAACAAAATAGGAAAAGAAAAACCAAATTTTATTCTTAGTACAGGAGATTTTTGCGGTAGTGACAAAGCAGCTAAATTTTATTTTAAATATATTCATGGAAAAAATTTCGAAGAAATCTCAGAAAGAATAAAAAATCATTATTATAGATTAGAGAAAGATTCTTTCGAAAGAGGAAAAAAGGTTGTAGAAAAATTAAAAAACTTAGGGATTAAAACTTATTCTGTTCATGGAAATTGGGACCCTTGTCCATACCCCTCCGATATATTCGGAGAAAGGAAGGACGATAATTTTTCTTTTAAAAAAATCCAAGACAGAAATTTTAGGTTTATTGATTTTTCTTTAATAAACGAGGGAGATTTTATCCTTATAGGTGGTGGAAGCTCAGCCTCTCCAGGAATTATTTCAAAAAAAATTTTTAAAAAGAATTTGAAAAAACAAAAAAATATAAAAGAAAAAATTTTATTCGTTTATTCTTTTTTTAGAGCTATTTTAGAATACAGAAGAAGAGAGGTCGCTCTTACTAAAATTTTTTCCAAAGCAAAAAAAATTAAAAAAAAGATTAAAAAACCAATAATTTTTTTAACCCATAATTGCCCTTATGGAACAAAAATTGACATAGTAAAAAAAGGAGTTGCTAAAGGAGAGCATAAAGGTTCTTTTCTTGAAAAAGAAATAATAAAAAAATTTCAGCCAGATTTTGTTTTTTGTGGACATATTCACGAAGGTTTTGGCAAGACAAAATTAGGAAAAACAAAGATTATAAATCCCGGAGCAGTTAAAGAGGGAAGGTTTTTAATCTTCAAAATTTAGTGTTTTTTATGGAAATAAAATTTTATAACACTTTAACCAGAAAAAAAGAAATTTTTAAATCTCTTAACAAGTTAGAGGTTACAATGTATAATTGCGGTCCAACTGTTTATTGGTATCAGCATATAGGAAATTTAAAAGCATATGTCTTTTCCGATTTTTTAAGAAGAACTTTAGAATTTAACGGCTATAAAGTTAAACAAGTTATTAATGTTACTGATGTTGGACATTTAAAATCTAGTGATGCTTTCGGAGCAGATGAGAGCGGAGAAGACAAAATAGAGATTGCAGTAAAAAGAGAAAGAAAGACTGCTAGAGAAATCTCTCATTATTATTTTAATTTATTTCATCAGGACTTGAAAAAACTAAATATCAAAGAACCTTTTGTTTGGAGTTGGGCGACAGAGCACATAAAAGAACAAATAGAACTAATAAAAAAATTAGAAGAAAAAGGTTTTACATACAAAACTTCAGACGGAATTTATTTTAATACCTCAAAATTCAAAAATTACGGAAATCTTGCAAAGATCGATTTCGAAGGATTACATGCCGGAATAAGAGTTTCGATGAGGGAAAAAATAAACAAGACAGATTTCGCTCTTTGGAAATTTTCAAAACCAGAGGATAAAAGACAACAAGAGTGGGATTCTCCTTGGGGAATTGGTTTTCCAGGTTGGCATATAGAATGTTCTGCGATGGCGATGAAATATTTGGGAGAAACAATAGATATACATACGGGAGGAGTAGATCACATCCCAGTCCATCACACAAATGAAATTGCCCAAAGCGAGGCAGCAACAGGAAAAAAATTTGTTAGATATTGGTTACACGAGAATTTTTTAACTTTCAAAGGAGAAAAAGTTTCGAAATCAAAAGGAGGTCTTTTTACTCTTTCCGAACTCGAAGAAAAAGGATTTCTTCCCTTGTCTTATAGATATTATGTTTTAACAGCTATTTATAGAAAGCCGTTGGATTTTTCTTTAGAAATTTTAGAAAATGCGCAAACCTCTTTCAAAAAATTAAAAAAAATTTGTTCCAAAATAATCAATGATGATAAAATAAATGAAAAATATTTAAAAGAATTTCAAAAAGCAATAAACGACGATTTAAATACTCCAAAAGCTCTCTCTGTTTTGTGGGAGTTAGTTAGAGATGAAAAGGCAGTAGGCAAATATAAAACAATAAAAAAGATGGACGAAGTTTTAGCCCTAAACTTATTGGAAAAAGAAGAAACAGAAATGCCAAAAGAAATAAAAGAATTATTGGAAGAAAGGCAAAAAGCAAGAGAAAAAAAAGATTGGAAAAAATCCGATGAATTAAGAGAAAAGTTAAAATCTCTCGGTTGGGAAGTTCGAGATAAAAAAGAAAGATGGGAAGTTGAAAAGGTTTAATAAAATGTAATAAAGAATTTGTTTTTGAATGTACTTATAGATTTTTATATGTCTCTGATTAATAAATAATAACTTCAAGAATATATGTTTGAGAATAAAATATTAACCAAAATTTAATGAAGGATTTCAGAACCAAATAGAAACATATACAAAAAATCATAAAGAGAGAGTAGTCGTTGTTTTGGTCAGAAAGTGTGACAATTAGGATTTAGTTTAAGGATAAGATTTAAAAAAAAAATAAAACTTAAATTTGTTAAGTTCTTTTTGGAAAAATTCTTAAAAAAACTAAAAAAAAGATAAATTTTAATAAGATTATAAAACACCGAACGAAAAATTTATAAAATCTAAAAATTTTTTTAAATAGAAATCTAATAATTTAAACAAAAAGAGGCTATGAAAAAAGAAAATTCCCGGATTAAAGAACTTGTTAAAAGTTTGAATCCTCACCAAGAAGCATATGTAAATTTAAATTTGAAAAATCCTCGTAATGGGGAATATCTTTTAGCTGTTTTTCGTTTAGTTCCTGGGGGAAAATTAAACATTTTACAAGCAGCTGCCGAAGTAGCAGCAGAGTCATCGACGGGAACAAATTTTAAAGTAAACACAGAAACTTCTTTTTCTAGAGAAATGAATGCATTAGTTTATCAAATGGATCTAGAAAGAAATCTTGTTTGGATTGCATATCCGTGGAGATTATTTGATAGAAAAGGCAATGTTCAGAATATTTTAACTTTTATTGTAGGAAATATTCTTGGAATAAAAGAAGTGTCAGCATTAAAACTTTTGGATGTTTGGTTTCCTTCAGCAATGCTAGAACAATATGACGGACCTTCATACACTTTAGACGATATGAGAAAATATCTTAATGTTTATGGAAGGCCAATTTTAGGAACAATAATAAAACCAAAAATGGGTTTAACAGCTTCGGAATATGCTGAAGTTTGTTATGATTTTTGGGCGGGCGGCGGGGACTTTGTTAAAAACGATGAACCGCAAGCAGACCAGGACTTTTGTCCTTATGATAAAATGGTCCAATATGTAAAGAAGGCAATGGACAAAGCAGTTAGGGAAACACGAAAGAAAAAAGTTCATTCTTTTAATGTTTCTGCTGCCGATTTCGACGAAATGATAAGGCGTTGTGAGTTAATAAGGAATGCAGGTTTTGAGAAAGGAAGTTACGCTTTTTTAATTGATGGAATTACTGCTGGTTGGACTGCTGTCCAAACTTTGAGAAGAAGATATCCCGATGTTTTTATTCATTTTCATAGAGCAGGGCACGGAGGTTATACTAGGCCTGAAAATCCGATTGGTTTTTCTGTTTTGGTTCTTTCGAAATTCGCGCGTTTAGCAGGAGTTTCGGGAATTCACACAGGAACAGCAGGTGTTGGAAAAATGAAAGGTTCTCCAGAAGAAGATATCGTCGCAGCCCATGGAATACAATATTTTAAATCAAAAGGGCACTTTTTTGAACAAGAATGGACAAAAATTCCAGAGGAAGATAAAGATTTAATCAAATTAGTTCATGAAGATTTAGCACACCACATTATTTTAGAAGATGATTCTTGGAGAGGGATAAAAAAATGTTGCCCAATTATTTCAGGCGGATTAAACCCTACTAAACTTAAACCTTTTATCGAAGTTATGGGGAATGTTGATTTTATTACAACCATGGGGGCAGGAGTACATGCACATCCAAAGGGTACTAGAGTAGGCGCTACTGCTTTAGTTCAGGCATGTGAAGCATATCAAAAAGGAATTTCAATAGAAGAATATGCTAAAACACATAAAGAACTAAAAGAATCAATAGATTTTTTCACAAAAAACAAACCAGCAATAATTGAAGTAGAGAAGATAGCAGAAAGTGTAGAAAGAAACTAAAAATATTTTAATCTTTCTGTGTCTCTATTCGCAGCAATAGTATAAATTTCTGTCGAACTAATTTTATGTTTAAGTAAATCCAGAATGTTTCTCAACAGCTTATTTTCTAAAAGACGTATAGCGAGCTAATCCCCAATCGTTCGTAGATATAATTAAGGATTACTAAAAGCAGCAGATTTTTAAAAAAGTATCTCTCAAAAAATAGTAGAATTTTAGATGTGGGGCAGGAACTGGAATAAACACAGAAATTTTTGTAAAGGACAGATTCAATAATATAGTTTTTTAAATTATTCTAGGAATGATAAATTGCTTAAAAAATCTTTAAGAAATGTATTTTTTCTTAATTTTCTTTTTAATACAGATATAAAAAGATTTAAAAAGTTAAAAAGAATAAAAATTTTGAGACGACCATAGTCCGTTGGTAACACCTGTTCCCTTTCCGAACACAGAAGTTAAGCTTCGGACGTTTGTGTTTGTACTGCTGAATAAGCGGGAAGGCACAAAGTTGTCTCATCCTTTTTATAAAATATAAAACTATTTTTCCTAAAATCTTTATTTAAATCAATATTTTTTGAATTTGTTTATAAGATCTATATAGTCCTCATGACCTAAAAAAACCGCCCTACAACAATATCTTTCTAAACCGATTTCATCTAAAACTTTTTTTGTATCTTCACCTTTTGAAGTTCTTTCTTTAAATTTTTTCCATAAGTGGCCTATCGGTTTTCCACAAGAAAAACATCTAATCGGAATAATCATAAAATTTTGATAAAAAGAAGATTTTTAAATGTTTTGTTATTCTTTTTTAAATGAAAAGAGAGATAATAAGACTTGAAGATGTTTATAAAATTTATGAGATGGGAGAAAATAAGGTTTATGCTCTTTCAGGTATTAATCTTTCTGTTAAGGAGTCAGAGTTTTTAGTAGTGTTAGGACCTTCCGGAAGTGGAAAATCAACGATGATGAACCTTATTGGTTGTTTAGATACCCCAACAAAAGGGAGAATTTTCTTAGACGAATACAATATTTCTCATTTAGGAGAGTCAGAACTTGCTCAGATAAGGGGAAGAAAAATAGGTTTTATATTCCAACAGTTTAATTTAATTCCTTCCTTAACAGCAAAAGAAAATATTATCCTCCCAATGAGTTTTCAGACTTTTTCCGAGGAAGAACAAGAAAAAAAAGCATTAGAATTATTAAAGTTAGTTCAATTAGAAGGGAGACAAAACCATTATCCAAAACAGCTTTCCGGAGGAGAACAACAAAGAATTGCGATAGCTAGATCATTAGTCAATGATCCAGAAGTTATTTTGGCAGACGAACCAACAGGAAATTTAGATTCAAAAACAGGTCAAATTGTTTTAGATTTTTTGGAAAAACTTCACAAGAATGGAAAAACAATCGTCGTCGTGACTCATGATATGAGTGTTGCATTAAAATATGCTGAAAGAATCTGTTGGATCAAAGACGGAAAAATTGAAAAAGTAGAAAAAAGGAAAAAATAAGATGCCGAAAAACAAAACAAAAGGAAGCAAAGCAGAAAGAGAACTTTTTAAGATGTTTTTAGACGAAAATTTTAGAGCTGTCCGTGTGGCTGGAAGTGGCGTAATGGAAAAAGCAGATTGTGATCTTCTCGTAGGAAAAATTGGAAAAAAATATGCGGTAGAAGTCAAATCAACAAGTTCCACTTTTAAATATATTTCAAAAGAACAAATAGAAAATTTTTTGATATTCTCGGAGATTTTTGGTTTAACTCCCGTAATCGCTTTAAGATTTAATAGGGAAGGTTGGTTCTTTATTTCACCAAAAGAATTAAAAGATAGCGGGAAAAATTTTGTTATTGAATTATCTGATTTGAAAAAAAATGGTAAAAGATTTTCGCAGTTTTTTAACTAATCTTTTGAAGTTTTTTATTTTAGTTTTATTAGTCGAATCTGTTTTAGGAGATTGTTCTGAGGGACAAATAAATATAAATTCTGCTTCTCTTATAGAACTTCAAAAATTAAATGGTATCGGTCCAACATATGCCCAAAGAATAATTGATTCTCGCCCCTTTAATTCAGTTGATGAGTTAATTAAGGTTAAAGGAATAGGTGAAAAAACTCTTCAAAAAATTAAAGAACAAGGACTAGCATGCGTTTCTTCGAAGAGTGTTGATAGCAACGAAAACAATCAGAATACGATTAATAAAGGAGAACAAACAACCTCTAATAATGAAGAAAAAAATAGTGAAGAAATGATATCTAACCAAAATGTCAATAACGAGCTATCAAAAAAAGTTAACATAAACACTGCAACAATTTCGGAATTAAAAAGAATAATAGGGGCAGGAGATAAAATAGCTCAGGAAATAATTAATTCTCGTCCTTTTTGTTCTATTGATGAACTCTTAAAAGTTAAAGGCATCGGAGAAAGTTCGTTACAAAAAATCAAAGAGCAAAATTTAGCTTATGTAGAAGAAAATTTTTGTAAAGAAGAAATTAAAGAAAAAAGTGAAGGAATTGTTCTAAATAAAAAAGAAGAAAATAAATTTAACGAGGAAAGTGAAGAAAAAACAACGAATGAACAAAAGGAAAAAGTTATAAACTTGGGTTTAGATGAGAAAGAAAATAAACTAATCACTGGGAAAGTTGTTTATGAGTCAAAAACAGAAAAAATCAGAAAATACGGGATTTATTTTTTCAGCATTTTACTCGTTATTATTCTTTTCCTTTTATTGAGAAAATAATGGCAGAAAGAATAAAAGCAACAATAATTGTGCAATTGGCTGGAACTCCTCCAGAATATCTTTTAGAAACTTTAAAGACACATGTTTCAAGAATGGATTCTTTTAAAGGAATTGAAATCATATCAAAAAAATTTGCCGATCCAAAACCCTTGCCAGAAAAAGAACAATTTTTTTCTGTTTTTGCTGAAATAGAATTTTATGCTAAAACAATGTCCGATTTAATTTTAATTATATTGGCAATGCTTCCTTCTTCAATAGAAATAACGGAGCCTTCTTCTTTAAAATTAGAAGTATTTGAAATAAACGAATTTCTAAATAATATATGTGGAAAAATACATTATTACGAAGATATTTTAAGGTTAGCACATGCAAGAATAAAAGAATTGTCAAAAAATATTGGGTCAAAAAAAGAAATTGTTGAGAAAAAAGAAAACAAAAAAACAAAGAAAAAGAAAAGATAATCACAAATCTCTTCCTAATAATGTTCTTCTTGAATTTTCTTTTGCTCTCTTTTCTGCTTTTTTTATCAAATCTTCAACTTCTTTTTCAAGTTTTTCTAAAAATTCTTCCGATATTTGTAACTCCGAGATTTCTTTAACTTTTGATTTATTTATTAATGACATTTTAGATAATTATTCAGGTTTCATAAAAGGAAACATTATTACATCCCTTATTGTTTCAGAATCTGTAAATAACATCATTAATCTTTCTATTCCTACTCCAACCCCGCAAGCCGGAGGAAGACCGTATTTTAGAGCTGTTATAAAATCTCTGTCTGTCGGCATTGCCTCTTCGTTTCCTTTCTCTCTTTCTTTTTCTTGTTCATCAAAGGAAGCTTCTTGAATGAAAGGATCACTCAATTCAGAATAAGCTCTCCCAACCTCTAAACCACCAATAAATGGCTGAAAAATTTCTGCTTTTTTAGGATCTTTCTTGGAAGGTTTTGCAAGAGGAGCAAGTTCTATCGGGTAATCTATTAAAAAAGTGGGCTGTATTAATTTTTCTCTAAAAATTTTCATTAATTCATCTGGCAGATTTATTTTTGTTATCTTGCTTTCATCTAAACCATTTTCTTTTGCAATTTTTTTTGCTTCTTCATCGGTTTTTATTTTTGAGATGTCAATATTAAGATATTTTTTTATTGCGTCTTCAAGAGAAAGCGTTTCCCATTTAGTTAAATCAATTTTATGTCCCTTGTATTCAATAGTCGTTTTACCGAATACTTTTTCAGATATAAAAAGTAAAAACTCTCTGAACAATTTCATTCCATCATTATAGTCGGCATTTTCTTGATACCATTCTATTGTCATATGTTCTGGATTGTGGTTTTTGTCTACTCCTTCGTTTCTAAACTTTTTCGTTATTTCATAAACACTCCCCAATCCCCCAACCATTGCTTTTTTTAAATAAAGTTCTGGCGCAATGGAAAGAAAAACATTACTATCAAAAGCATCACAATGAGTTTTGAAAGGTTTTGCTGCAGCACCGCCATAAATTGGTTGCAATAAAGGAGTTTCAACTTCAATAAAACCTTTAACTTTCATAAATTCTCTTATTGCTTCCATAACTTTTGCTCTTATTTGGAAAATTCTTCGAGATTTTTCGTTTATTAATAAATCAAGATATCTTTTTCTATATCTTTCTTCTTTGTCTTTTAAACCATAAAATTCTTCCGGAATCGGCAAAATGCATTTAGAGAGAATTCTTATGTCTTCTATGAGAACAGAAAGCTCACCTGTTTTTGTCCTAAAAACTTTTCCCATAATTCCAATTATATCGCCGCTATCTACAAATTTTTTAAAATATTCTATTTTTTCTTTAGGAGTCTTTCCTTCTTGTATTACTCCCTGAATTGTCGAAGAGTAATCTTGTATTTTTAGAAAAGAAAGTTTTCCAAGAGAACGAATATTCATCAATCTTCCAGAGATAGAAACTTTTTCTTTTGTTTCTTCTTCTTTCAATTCAGAAAATTTTTCTCTTATTTGAATAATATTACTCGTAGTATCAAAACGATAATCATAAGGCAAAAAGCCTTCTTTTTTCATTCTTTCTATTTTTTCAATTCTTATTTTTACAACTTCTTCTTCTCTTCCCATAATTAACTTTAGAAAATAGGCTTTAAAAATATTTAGAAACTCAAAATTTTAAATTCTTTAGATTCACCTACCCATTTTTTTTCTTCTATTGTGACATTTTTAACAAGAGAGTATTTTGGTTCTTTTTTTGCTTCTTCAATCAATTCTTTGATTTTGTTTTTATCTCCCTCGACGAAAATTTCAACGTCTCCATTTTGAAGATTTCTAACAAAACCGCATAAACCCAAATTATCTGCTTTTTCTTTAATAAACCTTCTATAAAAGACATTCTGTACTGTTCCAGAAACAATAATTTTACAAGCTATTTTCATATTAAAATAAATGCAAAATTGTTTTATATATTTTTCTAAATACTTTGTCTGTCTATTTCATTATGTATCAAAACAACAACATGCGAAGCAAAAAGAGTTTTAAGGGAAACAGAGATTTTGTCTATTCTTTTCAAGAGAGGCTTTTTTTCATGAGGAAATCCTTCGTGGTCTCCTATGAGAAAAACTTCATTTCCTTTAAGATTAATATTTCTTATATCTTCCCCGTTCTTATCTAATAAAAAAATGTTTTTTCCTTGCAAGTCGAGTTCTTCTATAAGTTCATTTAATGATTTTTTTTCTACAAAACAGCCTGGAAAAACATTAACTACTTTTCCTTTTTCACGAGGACATTTAAACAAAATTCTCTTGATTAAACCTGCAACATCTTTCTTCGAAATTGGTAAATTTTTGTCGTATTCTATTTTTATATGGACTGGTGGATTCGGCCTCCCTTCGAAAACTAAGTGAAGCCTAACGTCTTTCCTTATATCATGAGAAAGAAAAAAACAAGAGATAACAACGTTTATCGCAATATCCATTCTCCCGGCTTGCATTAAATCTTCTTTTATAAAAGTTCCAGATGTCACAGCAGATTTCGAATAATAAATAAATTCTCGCATAATCTTCTTGAAAAAACAAAGTTTATAAATTTGTTTTTTTATTTTAACTAAGTCGGTTTTAGATTTTTAAAACATAAATTTTTATTTTTTTCTTAAATGTTTTCGCAAATTTCAAAATTAAGCATCAGATTTCAATAATAATTTTCCGCTCCACTCCAAAAACAGAAAAATTTTATTTGAATACCTAAAAATTATGGATAGATAAGATTTTTATACTTTCTTAAACTAAAAAAAGTATGGCAAAAAAATTTTATGTTACAACTGCAATAGATTATCCAAATGCTGATCCGCACTTAGGCCATGCTTATCAAAAAATTATAGCAGATATTTTGGCAAGATGGCATAGGGTTTTAGGAGAGAAAGTTTGGTTTTTAACAGGATTAGATGAGCATGGAAAAAAAATTCAAAGAGAAGCTGAAAAAAACGGAGAAAGCCCAAGAAAATTTGTTGATGAAAAATCTGAAAAATTTAAAGAAGCATGGAAAATTTTGAATATAAATTATAATCGGTTTATAAGAACTACTGACGGAGATCATGAAAAACTTGTTCAGAATGTAATTGAGAAATGTAAAAAAAATAATGATATCTACCTCGGAGAATATGAGGGGTATTATTGTGTTGGTTGTGAAAATTATTTAACAGAAAAAGATTTAATTGATGGAAAATGTCCTTACCACAACAAAGAACCTGAGATTATAAAGGAAGAAAGTTATTTTTTTAGACTGAGTAAATACAGGGATTTTCTTTTAGAACTTTATGAAAAAAATCCAAAATTTATTTTGCCAGAAGAAAGAAGAAACGAACTTTTTTCAAGAGTTAAAGAAGGACTTAAGGATTTAAGCATTTCAAGGACAAGCTTTGATTGGGGAATTCAATTTCCAGGGAATAAAAAACATGTTATTTATGTTTGGTTCGACGCCCTGTTTAATTATATAACCGGTGCTGGAAAAAATAAAGAGTTTTGGCCCGCAGATGTTCATCTTTTAGGAAAAGATAATGGCTGGTTTCACGGAGTTTATTGGCCGGCCTTTTTAAAATCTGCAGGATTTGAATTGCCCAAACATATTTTTGTTCACGGTTTTCTTTCTTTCAATGGACAGAAAATAAGCAAAAGTTTAGGAAATGTAATTTCTCCAAAAACTCTTGTTGAAAAATATGGGTGCGATAGTGTAAGGTATTTTATTGCGAGACAATTCCCATTTGCAGAAGGAAAAGATGGAGATTTTTCAGAGAAAGAATTGATTAAAAGACACAATAATGAATTAGCAAATAAGTTAGGAAATCTTTTCTCTAGAATTTCTAATTTAATTGAAAAAAATCAAATGGAAATGTGCGAAAATTCGTTGAAGAAAAAAATCGATTTAGAAAAAATAAAAATTTTATTTGAGAATTTTGAAGTTGATAAAGTTTTAAATGAAATATTTTCTTTTGTTGATTTTTGTAATGAATTTATACAAAAAAATAAACTTTGGGAAACAAGAGACAAAAAATTACTTTATAATGTCGCCGACTCAATAAAAATAATAGGAATTCTTCTTTGGCCCTTCATGCCATTTTCTATGGAAAAAGTTGCAAAAGATTTTAATTTTGAAGTCGGAGAAAATACTTTTGAAAAAATCAACGTTCCATTAGAAATTAAAAAAATAAAAAAAAGCGAAATTTTATTTAAAAAATTTAATTAAGTTTATACGAAATTTAATTATTTTTCTAGATTACAAACGCCCGGGGGAGGATTTGAACCTCCGACCCTCGCATTAGGAGTGCGATGCTCTATCCAAACTGAGCTACCAGGGCTAAAATTCTAAAATAAAAAAAGATTAAAAAAGTTTCTAATGCGGAGAAGAGGATTCGAACCCCTGCAGGCAAAAGCCATCGCGTCCTTAGCGCGACCCGTTTGACCACTCCGGCATCTCCGCAAACTATTAAATAAACATTTTCCCAATTAAAAAGATTTTGTATAATTGTTTTAGATGATTACAAGATTAATTAGCTGTTTAAGATTTAATTTCGAATAAGAGAGATTATAAATTTTTTAAATTCCGATATTCTTTTAGTTTATTATCTTAACTTTTTTAATAAATTTTTAAGAAAGTTCCTTTTTCACTTCTTCGAGATTTTTTTCTAAAATTTTCACGCAAGACTCTATAATTTCTTCCAGAGGCATCATACCAAAACTCTCAACAATAAAAACAATTTTTTCTGTAGGTTTTATTTCAACACCTTTAACATCAACATCTTCTTCATCAAAATTGCAAGCCCATTCATTTTTAATTTCAACTTCTTCATTTTTTACCTCAAAAACTCTCGGAAATCTTTCAGCCAATTCTAAATGTTTTTTTGCTTCCTTTTTTAATGAAACCTTATTTAAATGATAATAATAGATTAATCCAGGAAGATGTCTTGAATGTTCTTTTCCCGTGCCAATTTTTGCTCTTGCTATAAACTCTATTTTTTGTCCTTTATTTAATCTCACAATAGGTAAATTATCTATTGCAACCTGTTTTCCTAAATCCTGGGAAACAATTTCATCCCCATCATTTTTTGCTTCGAATTTTAATGGTAATTCTATAAAAGAACCTTCTTTTATTTTTTCATTTTTTAATGGAATTAATCCAATCCTATGAGCAAGTATCTCATCATATAAAACAGAATCGTTCTTGAAAAATTCAACTTCAGTTACAGCAAGAGTTTTAACTTCATAAATAGCCCTTCTTAAGGCATTTGCTAATGTTGTGCTATTATCTAATAATAAAACTTCTTTTTCAGGAGATTTGAAAACTTTTTCCATTTTTTTAAATTGAAGAAAGCATTTTTAAACTCTTCTACCCCTTCTACCCCCTTTCTTTTTAGGTCCGCCACGAGGAACCCTCGTAAAATTACTTATTGAAAGAATGTTAAATCCTTCTTTTGCTAAAGTTTTTATTACCATATTTCCAGCTTGTGTGGGCCCACTTTCCCCAGTTTTTCCTCTTATTCTTACATATAGGGAATTTACTTCGTAATCTTTTATTAGTTCTTTTATTCTTTTTGTTATGAACATTGCCACAGTAGGATCTGCCTTAAGACGGTCATGTTTTGTTATTAATCCACCAGTTATTCTAGCAATAGTATTTCCAGCCATATCGGTAACCTGTACGTGAGTATTATTCTGAGTACAATAAATATAAACAATCATTGCTTTTTCTTCTTTAACCATTTTTTTCTTCTTTCAATTTAATTTTATTTTCTTCATCTTTTGTGACAAAGTAGGAAGGAATATTTACAATTCTTTTTCCAACAATTATTTTTTTATGTGTAATTAACTGTCTAGCCTCTTTAATTGTTTTTGCCAAACCTTTCTTTAAAACAAAAGTTTGTAATCTCCTCTCGAGCCAATTTTCTTTTGTTAAGTCGAGGACATCTAAAACATTATTTATGTCAAAGCACTTTCTTTTTAATTTTTCAACAAAGTTTTTCTTTTTTTCTTCGTCAGAATTCATAATTTGTTTAGCCTTTGCTTTTAAAATATTGATTTGAAATTCTGCTTTCCAAATTTCTTTTTTATTTTTTAATCCAAATTTATTCAAAATCTGTTTTTCTTCTTGAATTCTTTTTCCATCAAAAGGTTTTTTAGGTTTTCTATATTTGTTGTCTTTTCTTTTTATTCCCATTATTCAGCTTTTTTCTTTTTAACCCCTCCGCCACTCTTATTTTTATTCTTTCTGAAATGCGATTTTGTTCTTTGTCCTCTTACTGGCTGGTCCAACTGATGCCTAATACCCTTATAGCTCTTTATTTTTTTCATTCTTTTTATATCAAATTCAGTTTTTAATGCAAGGTTTGTCCCTATTAAGTGTTTATCATCACCTTCTTCGAAATCTCTTTTTCTATTCTTTAAAAAATTAGGAATATCTAAATTTGTTAAACTCTCTTCTATCTTTTTTATTTCTTCCTCTGTTAAATCTCTAACTTTTTTATTTTTTTCAATAGTAAGTTTTTTGCATATTGCATTAGAGACTGCCCAGGAAATTCCTTTTATAGAAGTCAATCCTTTGTAAACTCTTGCGTTTGTATCTATGTCTGTGCCTGCTATTCTCACCAAGGACTTAAAAGATTGTTCTTCTTTCATTTTGTAAACAGATTGTATCTCTCCATATGAGTTAATTCTTGGAATATTCTTTTTTCTATAGCATTTCTCAAATCTTGGATATGCGGAATTCTTTTATTTATCTCATCTAAAGATTCAAAAGGTTTAATTTCTCTCTCTTTAAGAATATCTTGACAATGTTTGTTACCAAAACCCGGTAAAAGTTCTAATGGATGAAGTCTTTTATTTATTGCTTCCGATTTATTTATAAAATCCAGAATTTCTTTTTCATTTTCTTTAATATAATTTTGGATGATCTCGGGAAGAAGAAGTTTTGCATTTTCAGTTAATTTTTCTCTATGTAATCTTCCTTTTATGAAATGAATTTTGTCTCTTTTCTCTTCGCCAATATAAACAATTTCTTTCGGTTCAAAATGAACATTTTTTCTAGGAACTAAATGTAACAAAACAAGATTTTTTTTTCCTATTGCCTGAACAATAGGGAAATGAATTTTTTCTAAAGGGTAACCGTAAGGAAGGAAATCAAGAACGATTGCGTACTCTTCTTTTTCCATTTAAACCTCCTTAAAAACACCCAATATTTTGTTTATTTCTTCCAGATTTAGTGAAATTTCTGGCAATATCTTCATTACATCTTGCGCATCTTTAGGTATGAAATTAATTAGACTTACGATCGCTTCTTCATTTAATTTGTATATGTTCAAAGAGTCTAGTTTATTTTTTAGCTCATCTGATTTCTTTTTGTCTAAAATTGTAAAATCTTTAAATTCTTTCATGAAACTCTTTAATTTTTTTGATTTTTCTTTCTCCCCACTTATCTCAATAGTTTCTGCGATGGTTATTGGTATTTTTTCTTTTATCATTTTGTTCTCCTTAAATTAATTGGATGTATTAAGAACTCTTTTGATTTTTTTCCGCTCCCTATTTCAACAAGAAAATATGCCCCTCTTTTACCAACTATTTTTCCTAAATTACTGCTAATTCTATTAGGGAAAGAAGAATTTATATTTGCTTCTTTTTTTATTGAGACAACTTCCCCCATATTTAATTTTTTAAAGTATTCACTAAGTGAAATCTTCCCTTTTTTTCTAATGCTTTGTTTTCTTTTTGTCATTTTAGAACTTGTTTTTTTCGATTTAAAAAGGTTTTTAATTATTTAATTTTGGTTTAAAAGAATCAGTCTTTAAAAGTTCTTTTGCTTCTTCGCTAACTACACCTAATTCCAAATTTCCTTTTTCTTTTTCTTTTGTCATTGAGGAAATTATTGCTTCAGACATTTTAGGTCCCCACACCCTATACATACACTTTTCACAGATATCAACTACAAACTCTTCTTCTATTTCTTTTAAACAATAAATACATTTTTTAGCCATGAAAAATAAAAAAATAACCCATTTTTAAATTTGTTGGTTTATATTAAAACATAGAAAACCTTTTTAATCGAGTTTTTTTATGAAAAAATATGGTTAACAAGAATTGTCCAAAATGTAAGGGAACTGGTAGAGTAAAAGAAAAAGATGGGACTTTTAAAATATGTTTTGATTGTCTTATTAAAGGTGAGTTTGACCAGCACTCAAAAGAGATAAAAGAAACAAACATAAAGATTTAATAAAGTTTATAAATTGCCTTTTTTTTAACCTTATATGAGAAAAATTTTGTTTTTTGCTATTCTAGTTTTTGCAATTATATTTAGTACAGCATCAGAATGTAATCCAAAAATTTCCTTATTAAACCAAGACCCTTACCCTGCTGTTCCTGGAGATTATGTTAAGCTTGTTTTTGTTGTTTCTGAGATAAGTTCACCTTCTTGCGGAGAAATAACTTTGGAACTTTTAAGAAATTATCCTTTGATTTTTGAGCCAGAATTTGTGTCTATAAAAAAAATGAATTCAGGTACTTTTTCAAGAGGTTTTAGCTCAAATTGGATTGTTCCTTATAAAGTGAGGATAGATAAAGATGCAATAGATGGAGATAGTGAAATAGAGATTTCATATTCAACAAAAGGACAAACAGATTTTAAAATTGTTAAAAATTTTTCGATAAAAATAGAAGAAGTCAAAGCAGATTTTGATGTTATCGTAAAAAATTATGATTATTCAACAAAAAGATTAACATTAGAGATAATAAATCTTGGAAAAAAAGATGTTTATTCTTTAATTTTGGAAGTTCCTCAACAAGAAAATATAAAAATTCTCGGAGGAAATAAAAACATTGTTGGAGATTTAGATTCAAGAGACTACACTTCGACAGACTTTACAGCAATTCCTTTTGATGGAAAGATAAAAATGATAGTCAGTTACATCGATAAAATCGGAGAAAGAAGGAGCGTGGAGAAAGAAATAATTTTTAACCCTTCTTTTTTTGAACACACAAAGAAAAATGGAAAATCATATAATACTTATATAATCTTAGCAATTTCTTTTGTTCTTATTATTTCTTTCTTGATTTACAAAAAGAAAAGAAAAAAGAAAATTTTTTAGTAGAAAAAATTTATTTATCATTTATTTCTCTCAGGATAAAAAATGATTTAAAAATTATTGTGTGGTTTTTTAAATTAAAAATGATCTCTTTAAGATTTTTAAAACTTTATTCATATTTCAGAGCATTAACTACATTAATTCTCGAGGCGCGAATCGCAGGTAACGCTCCAGATATGGCCCCAGTTAAAGTCGCAAATAAAATACAACCAACAAAGAGCCAAAGAGAAAAAAACGGCTTTAGAAAGCTCCAACCCAGGTTGGTTAGAATTTTTTCTCCTAAGAAACTTAAAAAAGCACCAAGCAAAACCCCGCAAATTCCTGCGATAAACCCTATTAAAGATGATTCAAAAACAAAAATAGATAAAATTTCAGTGTTTTTTGCACCAGTTGCTTTCATTACCCCTATTTCTTTATATCTTTCTAAAACAGAAGTTATCATCGTATTAGAAGTGTTTATTGCAGAAACAATAACAGAAACTAAAGCAATTAATATTACAAAACCAATAATTATATTTAAAACAGAAAGATATGTTTTTATCAAATCGTCGAAGGTTTGCACAAAAAAAGTTTCTTCTCCTTTTTTTTGGTTTTTTTCATTTCTTAATCTATTTTCAATTTTTTCTACTATAGAATCAATTTCTTTTATATCTCCTTCTGCTATAATCCAACTATAACTAGTTGTTTCTGGATAAACTTCTTCAAAGTATTCCTTTGTTATATATATTTGTGCATCGTCTTGAGGGTTTCCTATTTCTCGAATAAAGCCAACAATTTGCATTTCTTCATTATTTATTTTTATTTTTTGATTTATATCGTATTTTTTCGGAAAAATTTTATTTTCTACCATATAGTTGTATCCCAAAAGAACTTTGTTTTTTTCTCCTTTTTGAAGAAATCTTCCCTTTTCTAAACCGATGTTCGATACTTCAAAGATTAAGGGTTTTTCAGCATCATAACCGAGTATAAACGAATAAATCCTTTCTTTTTCTTGAGATACTTCTGCAACACCGAAGTATAATGGGCTAACCCTTTTTACTCCAGGAATATTTTCCGTAATCTTCACATCTTTTTCTGTTAATTGAATCTTTTTATCAAATAAACCAACAGTACCAAAACCTTTTGGTTGAATAATAATCTTATTTACAGAAGAACCAGAGGTTAATTCATTTATATATTCGTAAAGTCCTGCCCCAAAACTAATAAAAATAAATATAGTCGCAACACCTATTAGAATAGAAAGAGAAGTTAAAAAAGTTCTTGTTTTTCTCCTTTTTAGATTCCTTAAAACGTATTTTATATTCTCTTTTTTTATCATTTTCTTCATATTCTCAATAAGAAAAAAGCTTAAATAGTTGTTGGTTTCCGGCATATTATTATAATTAAGTTTAAAAGAGGATAAGTCATTCAGTTTTTGAGCAAGTTTATAATCTCAAATATTGCATTTTTAAAGAAATTCTTCGGAAAGGAAATTTGTCTGTCGAACCTTGCATTCATTCTAATATTGGTAATTATGGATTTGCTAATCTTTTGAGGGTTGATAGTGTTCATACAGAAAGATATTTACTTCAGATAAAAGTTATAAGCGTTGGAACACTGGCTCAATACTCTCCCTATTTTTCTGTAATAATTATCCCCTATAAATTTTAAGAGGAAAAAGAGTTTATAACTATTGTCTTTTGTCACTTCTATTAAGAAACAACAAAATAGAAAGATTTAAAAGGCAGTTCTTTTTATGGATATAATGTTTGATAGAATATTTATTAGGTCTGAATTAGAAGAGAGATTTGAAGCAAATAGTCTAAATCTTACCTCTTCTTGGGATTTTGGTAGAGCACTATTTCAAGTTTGTTTAACCACTGTTAATGAGAGTGCTGATTCTGTTGCAATAGTTGCTCCAAGTCTTTTAGATAAATCTTGGATAAAAGATATCACGAAGCAGGTAAATTCATTCTTTTGTTTTTTGGAGTTAAAATGAAAAAAGTATTACATATAGAAGATAGTGTGTATTGGCAGAAAAAAGTAGAATCTGCTTTAGCTTTGTCTTTAGGTGTAGAACTAATGGTACCCATAGGAGATATGACTTCTTTTCGCGAAAGAGAGTATCCTTTTGCTCATCTTTATATTTGTGACAGACATTTACCTCTTAGAGTAAACAATTCACCAGACGATACTTCTTGGAGGCAGATACTAGAGGTAATAAGGACTCTTTATCCAGATGCAAAATGTTTATTTCTTGCTCAAAATCCCCCTGCTAACTGGAGAAACTATGGTAATGTTGTCTGTGTTATCAGGAAGGAATGTTTTGAAGTTGGAAAATTCAGATCCACGGTTGAATCCATTTTAGATTTAAATGTAGGAACTGAAAGAGGAGTTACGCCTTATGTCTTTAGATGAAGTTTTTAGCGAGCAGAATATGTTTGCATATTCACAAGCTTGCGTGAATCTTGCTATAGACTTAGCAGAGACTAGATACAAGAAAGGATATTTTAACACTTTAGTTATTCCAAGTAGGGGCTCGCTGCCATTTTTTTTAGGTACACTTTATGCTATGGACAAACTCAGAGGAATTAGTTCGGAGGCAGCTAGATTTTCTGAGAATGTTGCAGTTCAACCAATATTAACACCATTGTTGCCTGAAACAATTTATCCCAATACAAATTTGCATGATGCAGAGACTAGAGTATTACTGATTCCGTTTACTGCGGATTTAAATGTTAAGAAGTTTGATCCCACCCTTAATAATGATGAATTTGTAAAAAAAACAAGGCAGTATTGGGCTGGAGTTACTGCTTCTTTATTTAAAGATTCTCGAGGCAGAAGTTACGATCCCTTTTTTAGATCCTTTACAGACATTATTTTAAGGAGAATCGAAGATAGGGGTCGGATAGCTGAAATGTATGAAGCTTTTCCCCGAATAGATTCTTTTTCTATAATTGATACTGTTATCTCTGGAAGAGCTTGCAATGAAATTCTTAAAGCTTTTAGTTCCTTAGCGATGTACTCTTATATAGAAAAATCAGGTTTGTCAGAGTCTCTTGTTCCGCATGCTTTTTTAATAATCGATGAAAATGGGAGAAAGTTAGATAATAATGTAAAATATTCACAATATCTTCGAGAGCGTCAGACAATATCTAATTTGTATACGTTTTTATATCCTATTCCTAAAATTGTTTCTGAAGATACTAACTCTTCTTTACTCGGGGTATCGGCAAAAGTTTACCCTTCAATTATGAGAGAATCTCAAAGAAGAGTTTTAGATAGGAGAGATATGCCGTTTTTTTTAGGTGCAGGAAGTTGGTTTATAGATCCGGAAGGACCAAACAGAAAGCATTTTGGGGTTTTTATGGGATTAGTTTATGCAGGAATAGATGCAGCGTTAGCTGATTTTTTTTATCGTGGAGAAGCTTTAGATATAGCTAATAGAGAAAGATTCAGACAAAGAAGACTTAGTTTTATCAAATATGCCAAAGATCAACAAATAAACAGATGTTTGGATTTTAATCTGCATAAAGATAATGGAAAAACTAATTCTGGAGAAATCCGACCATATCAAACCCATTCATCAGTGTTACATGTACCGCTGGATGAGAATCAGACCAGAGAAATTATTAATGAAGTTTGTAGTTTACCCGGCCTTCATTGTAAAAGTTCTATGGATTAAAGCATCGCTGTTTTATTAATTTCTTTCTTAAGTATAATCATAGTTAAATTTAAGAAAGTAGAAAAAAGGGTTGGTTTGAAAATTCGTCAACAGCTTGATACAAGAAAATTGCTTTGTAGATGTCGGGGTGTGCTGAGAAATAATGTCTTGATTGGATTTCCTGATTGGATTTTTTCTATGAAAATTCATGAAGTAGCGAGAGAGAAGTTAAGTCGATAGGACCACGAAACAAGGGGGTAGAGAAAGAAAAATAAATTATTTACGAAAAAATTTAGAGATACTAATTTAGCTTGAAAAGGTAGAAGAAAAACTTGATATGGATGTTTTTGAAGAAGTTTTGAAAGCTATTAGCGATAAAAAGATTGTAGAGAGTGATGTAAACATGTTCTTGAGCAAGTTGTTAAAGGCGCGAAACCCGAGCAAGCATTGGGTGTTGAAAAAATAGGCTTGAGTGAGGTTGAAACAGAAGCCGCGAGAATTGTTAAGGAAAAGAAGGGTTTGGGTGCGGGAGCTTATATGGGTTTGATGATGATGGCTATAGGTACCTGGACTTCGATCTTACTGTTCGCGGAATGGTCTTCTTGGAGCATATTCAATTTTTAAATGGAAATCCTTAGCTTACAAGTTAAAAAGAAGTATAAAACATGGAAAGAATAAAAGTTTCAGAAGCATTTAAGAAAAAAGCAGGAGAGAAGGTAAAACTAGCTGTCTGGGTGAATGATACCAGGGCCTTAGGAAAAGTTAGGTTTTTGGTTTTAAGAGATTTAATAGGAAAAATGCAATGTGTTGTTTTTATGGGAGAAACTCCTGAAGCAGAGTTTGAGAAAATTGGAAAACTTAATAGGGAAATTGTTGTTTATATTGAAGGAATAATTAAAGATTCTAAGCAGGCTCCCGGAGGAAAAGAAATTGGCTTGGAAAAAATTGAGCTTGTAAATTCGGCTGAGGAAAAACTTCCTATCGATGTTTCTGATTTTTCAAAAACAGAAATGCCTAAGAGATTGGATTATAAGTTTTTAGATTTTCATAGGGAAAGAGTTCAGGCTATTTTTAAAATACAGACAGAGATAGCAAATAGTTTCAGGAAATATTTTTATGAAAAAGGTTATATTGAAATTCAACAGCCTTACATGATTTCTGCTGCAAGCGAGGGTGGAATAGAATTATTTGAAGTAAAGTATTTTGAGAAAAAAGCTTTTATGGCTCAATCTCCTCAACTTTACAAGCAGATGCTTGCTTGTTCTATGGAAAAGACATTTACATTGGACCTGCATGGAGAGCAGAAAAACATAATACAACAAGGCACATTAATGAGATAAGAATGCCTGATGTAGAAGCTGCTTTTACAAACCAAATGCAAATTATGCAAGAGCAAGAAGGATGCATAAAATTTATTGTTACTAAAATACTTGAGAATTGTAAAAAAGAACTTGAAATTCTTGGAGTTAAATTAAAAGTCCCAAAAGGAATTTATTTGACTTATGAAGAAGGAATAAAAAAGTTAGGGGAAAAGTTGGAGAAGATTTTACTCCAGAACAAGAAAAAAATTATGTGAGATGTATCCAGGGGATTTAGTTTTTGTTCATTCATGGCCGTCAAGTCTTAAACCTTTTTACATAATGCCAAAAGGAGAAGATCCTAAAGCAAAAGTAAGCGAGGGTTTTGATAGTTTATATTGCGTGGTAGTAGAGATTTCTTCAGGTTAGCAGAGAATTCATTTGCCAGAATTGCTTATCGCAAGATTAAAAGGCTAAAGTGATGAATCCTAAGAACTTTGAAAATTATATTGATAGTTTTAGATTTGGTGCTCCACCTCATTCTGGTTGGGCAATAGGCTTAGAGAGAATTACTCAAATAATATGTGGTTTGGATAATATTAAGGAAGCTACAATGTTTTCAAGGGACAGAGATAGATTAATCCCTTAGTTTTTTATTATTCTCTTAGGGTTTCTATTGGTTTTAATTTAGAAGCGTTCAACGCAGGATTTGTGCCGGCAAAAGCACCTATTAGAAAACTTCCAATCAATGAAAAAATTAAGAAAAGAAAATCAATCTTTAGTGGAATTTCTACATTTAGAAATTTACCGATTGAGATTGTTCCAATATGTGCAAACCCAACTCCTAAAATTATTCCAACCAATCCTCCGAAAAAACTAAAGAGACCGGATTCAACAAAAAACAAAAGAAAAATTTGAGAATTTTTTGCACCAACTGCCTTCATTATTCCGATATCTTTTCTTCTTTCTAAAACAGAAGTAGTCATAGTGTTTGTAATTCCTATAACGCCAACGATAATAGAGATTGAAGCGATTATTACAACAAAAATTTTAACTCCAAATAAAATATTGTTTATATTAGACAAAGTAGCTTTAGGAGTGGATACTTGAAAATCTTCTTTTCCTTCTTTTACATTTCTTATCTTTCTTAGTGTTTTTTCTATATTTTCTTTTACTTTATCAATTTCGTCAGAAGAATATGGTTTTATTGCTATAACATTTATATTTCTGTCTTCAGAGATTTTTTCTAAATCTTTTTCAGAAATAAAAATTATGCCGTCTAATATAAAGCTTCCTTTTCTTTTTAAAACACCCGCAATCTCAAAACTTTGATTATTTATTTTTATTTTGTTTCCAACATCAAGATTTTTATTTTTAAATAAATTATAACCTATCATTGCCTTCCCACTTTCATCTCCAGAAATAAATTTCCCTCTTTCTATTTTTAAGTCGAGGAGTTCATACAAAAAATCATTTTCTTTTTCAGGAATATTTGTTAAAAAAATCCTATCCCTTTTTTCTCTATATTCTAATTCAGCACTTCTTATATACCTTTTTATAGCTTTTTTTACTCCAGAAGTTTTTTCAATTTCCTCTAAATCTTTTTCTGTTAAAGGATTTGAAACAAGTGTTCCTGGGGGGCCAAAGGCATTTAATCCTCCAGCAGTAACTGAAATTATTTCAGTAGAAGAAATTCCGAATTGTGAGGAAATCGCCAACCCCAACCCATCACCAAGAAGAAAAAGAGAAACAACTAACGAAACACCAATAATAATACCAATTAAAGTAAGCCAACTCCTTATTCCTCTTTGTTTTAAACTTTTTAAAGCAAAAATAACATATTTTTTCATTTTTTTTTTAAAAAAAGCATTTTTATATATTTTTCTTTGAATAAATAGGATTAACTTTATAGTTTATACAAATCTTTTTAAACAATTTTTTCATTAAACCATTATGGGTTTATTTAATTTATTTGGGAAAAAAGAGGAACAACTGTTGTCTCAATTACCACAAATAAACCCGCCAATTTCTCAAAATCAGGTTCAATTAGGTTCCTTCCCAGAAAGAGAAATTCCCCCCGTTTTAAAAGAACTAGAAGGAACACCTGACAAAGCTCCTTTTTTTGTTAGAATAGACAAATTTAATGAGTTTAGAGATAATTTAAGACTAATTACTAAGAGGTTAAAAGAAATGGACCATGTTCTAGAAAAAATACATGAAATAGATTTGAAAGAAGGAGAAGAAATTGCAGCTTGGAAAGAAGAAATGAAAAAAATAAGAGAGAATTTAGCAAAAATAGACGAAGATATTTTTAATAAAATATGATGGCAAAACAAAATAAGAGAACTTTTTCTAAAAAGTTTGATGATCCTATTTATTTGCCTATTTCTCTTCCGAGATATAAAAGGAATAAAATTCTTATTTTAAAAACTGCTTTGTTAATTATAAATTGTATAAAAATAACTGAAAGAATAAATGAGTTAAAAACAGAAAAAGACAAACTTATAAACGAACTTAGAAGATTGCTTAACTTTTCATATAGTCAAACGAATAATTTAGAAGGCGATTTTCCAGTAATTCAAAATAAGTCTGAAATGAGAAAAACAAGAATGACTCAAAGGATAACAATCGAAAGAGAAATTTCTTTAGAAGATTCTTCTTTGCCTACTGAAAATATAAAAAGCTCTAAACTAAGTTCACTTGATAAAGAATTAGAGGAGATAAAACAGGCTCTAACAAAACTCGGAAGTTCTGAAATTTGAAATTTTTAACTTAAAAAATTTACTTAACTTTTTTATATTTCTTGATTATGAGATAAACTATGATTATTAAAATAATAAAAGAAACAACTCCGACAACATAATTTGATATGTTTTTTTTTTCATTTACTTCCTCTATTTTTACGCATTCTCCCCCAATACAACAAAAACCTATACCGACGAAAGGAACATTATTTCCATTTTTACAAGTAAAGCCAGATTGAGAACACGGAGTGCCATTTATTTCTTGGCAAGATGTTAATTTTTTTTCATTATCTCCTATTCTTTCTTTTATTTTTAAACTCTCTTTTGTTATAACAAAGAATTTTAATGTAATATTCAAACTTTCATTTTCGTAAAAAATTGTTAAGTTCTCTTCATAATTCCCTGTTTCATTCGGACTATAAAACAAAAAAATATCTCTTTCTTCAAATGGAGACAAGTTATAATCCTTAGAAAAGTTTAAGTTTTTTATTTTACATTTTAATAAGAGATTAATTTTTTCATTAACTAAATTTTTAACATAAAAGGAAACAACCTCTGTTTTGTTTACTTCAAAAAATTTTTCTATTAAGCTTTCATTTATTTCTACTTTTTTAATTTCCGTCTTATTTTTTATTGGTTCTTTTATTGATTCATTAATTGTTTTATTATTTGTTTTGTTTTCATTATTTTTTGTTTCATTTTCTAATGGAAAGTAAACTACGGGAATTTTAAAACTTTTATAACTTTCTATGTTTAAGTAAAAAAATTCTTTTTCAGGTTTAATAAAAAAATTCTTTGATTCTCCTTCATTCAATTCAAATGTTTGGTTTTGGAATTTTCCTTTAATAATTTTATTTCCTTTATTCGACAATGAGAAACTTAAATTATTTCCTATAACAACTCCAGGACTTATTTGAAGAATTTCAGTTTTGTTCCCTTCAACATTTATAATTTTATTTATTTTTTTTTCCATTAAAGTACCGTTTTCATAATACAAAAGATTATCAGTTTGAATAGAAAAATTTCCTTTTTTTGGAAAAACTACATAAATAAAAGTTTTATTTTTATAAGAAAAAATTCCTTTTTCAAAATAAACTTCTCTTCTTTCTTCATAAACTTTTAGATCTTCTTTTTTTAAATTGCTTTTTAAATCAGCTTCAAATTCAGCTATAAAAGTTTCTCCTGCATAAACTTCTCCATTCAAGCTTTTTAAATCAAAAGAATAAACAGAATAGAAATAGAAAAATAATGCTATAAAAAAAATTATCTGTTTTTTCATAAAAAGAAAGAATTTTTAAGATTAATAAATATTTTTATTTTGACATCTCTTTTAACTTGTTAAAAACATCTGGTCTTTGAGAACTATCTGTTTTCGGTTTTGAAGGTAATTGTCCCATTAAAGGTCTTGGTTGTACTAATGGTTTATTTATCAAAGGTTTGTTCATAGCAATAGGAGGAAATCCGGGCTTAGATGGCCCCAATCCTGTATTAAAAGGTTTTTCAGATTCATTTTTACTTTGTTTATTCTTATAAATCATAACTTTTATTTTATCTTTCATTAAAATTCCAATTATAGCAAAAACAACCAATATTCCTAATAAAACCCACAGCCATAGAAGGCTCTTTTTAGGTGTTTCTTTTTTTACACAACAAACTTTGCCTCTATCAGAACATGCGCTTTCTGTTTTTTCTTCATTTGTTCTGCACGAATTTCTGCAAATCCCTTTTTCTAAAGAACATTCATCTTGTTTCTTTTCTTCTTCTATTTTTTTACATTCACCAATGCAACACATTCTATCAGAAGAATTTCTTACAATCCCTTCACATTTTTCATCCGTAGAACAAACATTCCCACCAAGTTCCGAACATCTTTTTAGCGTGGGAGTTATGTTACAACAAACAGAAAAAGAAATAGAGCTATAACTACAATCATAATTTCTCAAAACACTTCCCCCAGAGTTAAGACAATCTAATTCTTTTATACATGTTGCTCCACTAATACTTTCACTACACTTAGTCGTTCTTATAACTTCTTGTGAATCTAAAGATGGAGAAACTTTTCTTTCTAATGCCCAAAGTAAAATTGAAGTGTCTCTTAAATTTTTTGAGTTCCAGCAACCATTATTTTCTTGTGAAAACCATACCCAATCTTTAGCGTTTTTTATTTGTTGTTGATTTCTGTCTCCTAAAGCTAAAAGAACTAAAGCACTGTCATAAAATCTTCCATAAGCACTGTTTTCAGCTTCAAAATATTTTGATTCTGTTTGCATTTTCATTATCTTTGCTCCATAAAGAGAATCATATTCTAGAACAATATAAGAAAAAATTTCAGGAAAATAAGGTTTTTTTGTTTCTTCAGAGGACACTATATAAGGTATATATGGTTTTATATCATGTCCCACTTTCTTTAAAGCTAAAACTGCCCATACAGTTTCTTCATAATTACAACTACTAATTCCAAAACATTTAGAATCAATGGAAAAAGTTACTTCGCTATTTTGAGCACCTTCTTTTGTATTTGAAAGTATATTTACTTTTTGTGAACCAGGAGTTCTATAAGAAAGAGATACATAAAACTTCTTGTTACAACCCATTTTTATTTCTTTGTTAAAACACTCTTCATTTACTTTCAACCAATAGTTGTTATTTGTTAAACTAAAACAAGAACCAAAATTACCAGTTAGCTTTTTATTTTCCCTAGCAATAAACTGATAATCATTTCCACCATATTTCAAAGTACAAGAAGTTTCTCCATCAGAATCTTGTTGGACTATCCACTCTACTTCACTCGAACTTAAATTTTTTGATAAAAGCCACTTTTCATATTTTGTCGTATTTTTTCTAACATGATTTAATGCAAGTATAGCTAGAGCACTATCTTTAATGGAGCAAGAAGAATCTCCAAAACAACCCTCGCTTTTTTCTTTTGATTCAAGTTTTTTTATACACTCTTTTAAAATAGATTCTTTCGGAGTAGCTAAGATTGCAAAAGCAAGCTGTTCAACAGTTCTAGCACCAGAACAATCTTCTTTCAATTCAGTTTCAAGACACTGAAATGCAAGTTCGACTTTTGTCTTATTCACAACGTTTAATGAACTATTATTTACTTGTTGTGTTTGATTTGTGCTTGAATTATTTTGTGCGAAAACAAAAAAAGAATTAAATAAAATTAAATATAAAAAAAATATTAATTTCTTTTTTTTATTCATTTTATTTTTTTATTATTCTTTATTTGTAACTCTTTTTTTAATATTTTACTTATAGTATAATTAATTGGATTTTTAAAACCTTCCGTTTCTTCTAAAACCCCTAATTCCTTGTAAATTGACCTATCATAGTTCGGTGGTAATCTTTTATTTTTTAAAAACCAACTTATCTGCGAGTTAATATAACCTTCTTTTAACGGTTGATAGTTTTTTTTATTCCATTCATTAATTTTTTCTTCTATATACTCTTTAGACAAATTTAAAGAAACAAAGAAAGAAAGTAGTATAGTTAAAGCTCTTTTTCTCCCATCTTCTTTTATCCCCTGAAGAATTTTTAATATCGTCGGAGGAAAATAACTCTCATCAATTTTTATTCCACTTAAATCAATCTCTTTTTTTTCTTTTAAAGTATAATCTTTTTTTTCTTTTCTTTTTTCCCAGTCAAGAGCATTTATCAAAAGCTTCTTTGCTTCTTCTTCTTTCGCTATAGGATAAAAATTTTTTATTTTTATATTCTCTGGTTTCGCGTCGTTAGGTGAGAAATTTTCCAAATCTTTTTCTTCTAAAACACAGGAGCAAAGAGAGGTTTTTTCGTGAAGAGAATAAGGTGTTCTAAACAAATGCCTTGGTGCAACCAAAACCAAATCAACACAATTAAGATCTTTTTGATTATTAATCTTTTCTTTAAACATTTCTTTATTCTTTATAGAATTGAATTTTTTGTCTGGAGAAAAATAAATTTTTTCTTCTTTAATTTTTTTAATTAAACCTTTGCATACAGAACATTTAAAAACTCTTTTTTTTGTTTTTTTATCGAAGAAAGAAGTAATCTTTGTTTTACATTTTTCACAAACAAATTCGTAAAAAAAACCTTCAAGTGCTTTTTCATTAGTTGGAAGGTAAAAAATTTCCTTAGGAGAATCTTCTTTTGCATTTTTTTCAATATAACTTTCTAAGTTCTTTTTAATAAATTCTTCTTGAAGATATTTTGCAATTATTCTTGGCCATTCAGGAAACATGTTTTTTGTTTTTACTCCATCGTATTCCTCGGGGAATGCTTTCCAAGGAATGATTATATGAAAGCCCTTGGATCCTGAAAATTTGATCCCAAAATTTCTTATTCCATGAAATTTCAAAGCATTTATTATTATTTTAGCAGAAATTTTCGCATAATCAAAATATTTTGAATCTATATCTATTAAAAAATCCCAACCTTCCCTCAATTCATTTAAATTTTTTTCCGTTTTTATATTAAGTGGATTTCCCCAAAGTTCCTGAGAGCAATGAAAACTAGTAGCTCCTTTTTTTGCAAGATTATAAACATCATCTTCATATTCTAATCTGTCAGGTCTTTTTCCAAAAAAATCATAATACTTAGGTATCGTTTCTCTTTTTTTACAAAACTCAAATATTGTTTTTTTTATTTCTTTTCTTGAATAATAACCTAAATAAACTAATTTTATTTTGCTTTCTTTTTCCATAAAAAAATATTTCTTCTTTTATTTAAATAGGTTCCTTTTTATAACAATATTTATAAATAGAAAGTTTATTTTTATTTTATGAAAGTTAGACTAGAAAATCCAAAAAATTTTATTGATGCAATAAACATAATTTCTGAACTTGTTGTAGAAGTAAAATTAAAATTTTTAGAAGATGGTTTGTTTTTAGTTGCTGTTGACCCTGCAAATGTGGCAATGGTTATTTTCAAAATGCCAAAAGAGAGTTTTTCATTTTATGAGGTGGAAAACGAGGAGCTTTCAATAAACCTTGAAGATTTTAAAAGAATTTTGAAAAGAGCTTACAATTCCCCAACCATCGACTTTGAACAAGAAGAAAATATTTTAAAAATTTCGTCCGAAGACTCTTCGAAGAGGATATTTAATCTTTCTTTAATTGATAATGATATCGAAGAAAAAAAAGAACCGAATTTAGAATTTTCAACAGAAGGAGAAATTTCTTCTCAAGAATTTTCTAAGACGATAGAGGACTGTTATGTTGTTGCAGATTCTTGTTCTTTTATTTCAAAAGAAGGACTTTTTAAAATTGAAGCAAAAGGAAGTTTAAGTTCAGTTAAAGTCGAGTTTTCTGAAGAATACAAATTTAAAGGGGAAGCAAAAGCAAAATACTCTTTAGAATATTTAATGAAATTTATAAAATCTTCTAAAATTTCTGACAAAATAAAAATAATGTTTTCAGATAATTATCCATTAAAACTTATTTTTGCAGGAGATAGATTGGGGATTTCATTTATTCTTGCTCCGAGAGTAGACAACGATTAATTTTTTAAATAAAGTTTTTTATTATTAAATTAATGAAAAAAGAAAATCTTTTAAAAAAAATTGAGGAAGTCCTAATTTCAGTCGGTATTGAGGTTGCGAGAAAAGGGGAAGGAGCATTATTTGTTATTTCTGACAATTGTAAATATAAAAGATTGTTAAAACAAAAATTTGAATCTTTTTCTATTTTTAGTCCTGGAGCAAAGAAAATTCTCCTTTCTTTAGCTATTATCGATGGGGCAGTTGTTATTAATAAAGAAGGGAATGTTTTAGATTACGGAGCGAAAATAGAATCAAAAAAAGTTTTTACAGGTTATGGAACAAGACACGCCGCAGCTTATTCTGCTTCTTTAATTAAAGACAGCTTTTGTATTTTAGTTTCTCAAGAAGAAAAAAAAATAAAAATTTTCAGAGCAGGAAAAATCGTTGCTCAGATAGATGCTTTGGAAAAAAATGTCGAGAAAAAAATTAAAAAAGCAAATACTTTTTTAGAGAGCGTTGGAGTTGGAACATTATCGACTATAGGAGTGTCTACTCTTGCTCCAGGACTAGGTATAGCCATTGTTCCGGGAATAGTCCTTTTTGGCCTTCCTTATTATTTAATAAAAAGATATTTTAAGGATAGTTTTAAATAGTAATTTTTCTTGATTTTTTTATGAAATTTTTTTTTAAAAAAAGAGCACAAATTTCAATTTTTATTGTTTCAGGTGTTTTAATTTCTGGTTTAATTCTTTTTCTTTTTTTGTTTAACAAAGATATTTCTTTTTTTAAAAGACCTTCTTCTGATCCCAATTTATTAATAAAAAGAAGTATTGAAAACTCTATAAAACAAAATGAAGAAGACTTCTTTAAGGAAAAAAGATTTTTAGAAGAGTTTAAGATTTTTTATTTATACAAGGAAGAAAAAGTTCCCTTTTCTTGTTATTCGACAGAATTTTATTTTCCTTGCGTTCAACAATCCCCGCTTTTTATTGAATCTATAAGAAAAAAAATGGAGAATAAAATTTCTAGAGATTTATCAAGGGCAATTTTAATTTTAAAAGAAGATTATGAAAATAAAGGATATTCTTTTGAATACGATTCTTTTTTGTTTGAATTAATATTCGAGGAACAACAAATTTCTTATAACTTAAAATCAGAAATAAAAATATCTAAAGGAGAAACTTCTTTTTCTGTTTCTTCTTTAAATGGGAAAGTTAAATCTTCTCTTCCTTATTTATTAAGAACTGCTGAAGCAATAAATAATTACGAAAGCTCATTTTGTGAATTCGATTTTATGATATGGCAAGCTCTCAACAGAAATGTTAAAATTGAAAGATTTAGGGGTGGTGATCAAACAAAAGTTTATACTTTAAAGTCCTTAGACAATAAAGAAATTAAATTTGCAATTCGTACCTGTGTGATGCCAGCAGGAATATGAAAAAAAAAATTGCTTTTTTAGAAATTTTAATATTGATTTTAGCAATATTTAGTTTTGCCTATTTAATTTCAGAAAGAGAATTAGTTTCCGCACAAACCGACTCATTCAAAGGCTGCTGTAGAGAAACAAAAGAAGGAGCCATTTGCCAAGATATTCCTTTTTTTCAAGCAGATTTGTGTAAGGAAAACCTATTTGCCACAAAATGCTCTTCAGTAGGTGAATGCAAACTTGGTTGTTGTTATTCTTCTTCTACAGGAACTTGCTCTTTAAGGTCGCCAAAACAAAAATGTTTAGAAAATGGAGGGAATTGGAGCGATGATATTTCATGCAACATTCCACAATGTCAATTAGGTTGTTGTATCCTTGGAAACCAAGTTTCTTTAGTTAATTCGAGAGAGTGTACTCTTCTTTCGAATAAATATAATTTTGAAAAAAAATTTATTCCTTTTTCGAGTGGGGAAAGTTGTGAAAAATATATCGGTTTAGAAGAGTTAGGAGCGTGTCTTTCAGATTCAGGGGATTTTTCAGGAGAAAAAAACTGCGTTTATACTTCAAAAAAAAATTGTAAAACAGGAGATTTTAAACCAGGTTATTTATGTACATCAAAAGAATTAAACACAATATGTAAACCAACTAATAAAACAACATGTGTCGAAGATAGAGATCAAGTTTATTTTCTTGATTCCTGTGGTAATGTAGCAAACATTTATGATTCTTCCAAAGCAAACAATCAAACCTATTGGGAAAAACCAATTCCTCCAGAAGAATCTTGTTCTCCTGAAAGTCCGTCGTGTGGAAATTGCGATTATGTTAGAGGAAGTATTTGTGCAAAATACGAGAAAGGAAAAACGCAAAAACCTTCGTTAGGAGATTATGTTTGCAAAAGCTTGCATTGCAACAACAAAAAGCACGGGGAAAGCTGGTGTGTTTATGACTTTAATCCGTTAGAAGGAATTGCTCCGGTAGGTTCTAGACATTTTATTGCTCGTTGTTTCGAGGGTCAAATTTCTATAGAGGGGTGTGCTGATTTCATGCAAGAAATCTGTGTTCAAAATACTGATTCAGGTTACACTGAGGCAAAATGCTTAATAAACGATTGGAGAAGTTGTCTCAATGCAAATGATGCTGAGTCTTATTCTGAAGTTGAAAAGAAATGCGAAGAAAACCCACAATGCATTATGTTTAACGAATTTTATGGTGAAGATAAATTAAAAAGAAGTGACGGTAAATTTCTTGCAGGTTTTGATCCAGAAAAAACAAATGCAGAACAAGGTGCAATAGATGATTTAGGAAAAGACCAAAATAAACTTTTAGCTCATTGTGTTCCAAGATTTACTCCAGGTTTTCAATTTTGGAATACCAATACTAAAATTGTAGGAAGAGGTTCAGATTCCTATAATCCTTCTCAAAAACAAAAACAATTCTCCACAGCAAATTATGGTGGAAGCAATGAAGAAACAAATGCAATTTGTAGTTTGGGGAGTTTTACTTGCATATCTAGTGTAAAAAGAAAATGCCAGATGGTCGATGAGACCAATCTTCAATTGAAGGGATTGATAAGTACTACACTCTGTGCTTATTCTTATGGGATCTCAGAACTAATAAATCCAGAAGATGTAGACTGCGATCCATGGGAAGATGAAGCAAATTGGGAGTGCAATATCGATGGAGCAAATGTTAATATAAAGACAAAAGATCTACCTAATCTCATGTCTGCAATGAATGAGCGATGTAGGGCGTTGGGAAGTTGTGGTGTTTCTTCAAATATAATTGGAGAAGTCAATGAAGATTTTCCGGGCTTCTCTGTTCAAAGAATCAAGATAGACAGGAAGGGGGAGAATAGGAATATTTCAATTAGTAATTATACTCTTCCAGGAGATTACATTGCTTCTTTTAAAAAACCCATTGCTTCTTTTAAAAAATTAAATGATCTCAAATCTATCTCCTCCGGTTTGTCTGCGGATATTGCAGATAGTGCCTGGACTGCTGGTGATATAAATAAGACAACTATAGATTTAAATGAACTCTCTAAGGGCGTGAGTGTTGGAAGCTCTTCTAGTTCTTTGCAGGAAATTGTTAATTTTGCTGGGCCATTAACTATGGCAGGATTGGCGATGGGTGGTTGGAAGGCCCTAACAACAACTTCCGTCACAACTACTAGCACTGTTCCTTTTTTTGAGACAGGATCTACCTTTTTAGATGGGCTTCAGAAATATTTAGGTTTAACTAGAAAAGTTAGTACGACTGTTACAAATCCAAACTGGCTGATGAATTTAAAAGCTGGTTTAACCTTGGCAGCCACAGCAATAATTGGGTCTTATGTTGGATATCAGCTTGGAAAGCTTATTGCTAAGAATCAAAATTGGAGTCCTGGACTAGAAAGGAAGTTTATCGAGGGTTTGATGGCCGCAATGTCTACTGTTTTTGTCTCAGCAACCGTTGTTATTCTTAAGTTGACTGGCACCATTTGTGGGGCGACTGGTTTTATAAATCCTGTCTGTGCTGTAGCCGTCGTTGCTGCTATCTCTACTTCAGTGTATAAAAATTGTTTTGACGATAGTTTTGATGAATACGAATATTACATAATGTCTTTCTCATGCGAAGCATGGCAACCACCAAAAAATGGAAACTGCGATATTTGCAACGACGACGTCCGACCTTGCTCTGAATACAGATGTAAATCACTGGGAAGCAATTGTCATTACTTTATTGAGAAAGGAGAACCAGGATATTGTTATTCTATAAGCGAGATATGGAAAGCAAAAATAACTCCTTGGAAAGAAGTTTTAACAGAAGGTTACTCTTATATAAATGTAAGAGATAGTGGATTTAGAATTGCTGGAAAAAACGGCGAAGGAATAGAAGCTTGGGGAGATTTAACTTTCGGAATAAAAACTGACAAACCAGCAACTTGTAGGATTGATTATGAACACACAAAAAGCTATGATGAAATGAAATTCGAGATGATTTCAGATATTAATCCAGAAACAGGAAAATCTGATGGATTAACTCACAAAATAACACTTTCCGGTTTTTTAAAAGACAAAAACGCATCTAAAAATACTCTTGGTTTAACAATCGGAGAAGAAAATGAATATTATATAAGATGTTTAAATTTTGCAGGTCAAGTTAATGAAGCAGAATTTGTCGTTCAAGTTAAAGTTAAACAAGGTCCAGACCTAACTCCTGCTGAATTAAGAAGATTTAATCCTCCAAATGGGATTTATTTGAAAAAAGGAACAAATTCAACATCCGTAATTCTTTATCTTAACGAGCCAGCAGAATGCCGTTTTGTTAAAGAGTATGATGTAGTTAGCGGAAATGAAGGTTTCTATGATATGTCTAACAATATGACTTGTTTAACTTCACAAGAAAGCGTTTTCCTCGGAGAATGGACTTGTTTTACAAAGATTGATAATTTAACAGAAGGGAAAAACACTTTTTATTTTAGATGTAATGACCAACCAAATTTAAAAGAAGAAACAGAATATTATAAAAGAAATATTAATTTTGTAAGCAAAGAATATGTTTTAAATGTTTGTAAAGATGGATTAAATATTTCTTTGTTAAATAGAAAAAATTTAATAGAGGAAAAAAATTTCACTCTTTCTGTTAGAACTTTCGGATGCATAGGAAACGCATTTTGCTCTTACAATGTCCCCGGATTTTCTTCTTCGTTCATAAATTTCTTTGAAACAGGTAAAACAGAACATAATCAATTACTCACGTTTCCACAAGGTAATTATTCAATCAATGTAAAATGTGAAGACGAAGCAAGAAATATTGCAGAAGAAACTTTTAACTTTTCAGTATTCTTTGATGAAACTCCTCCTTTAATACAAAGAGCTTTATACAAAGATGGAAAACTTTCTTTAGAAACAGACGAGGAAGCAGAATGCTTTTATAATACAAACAAAACAACTCTTTGTAACTATGAACTTCCGAGTGAAATAAAATACTTATCAAGATCACATAACTTTACAGCATATCCTTATGAAACTTATTATATAAGATGCAGAGACAAAAAACTAAACATTTTAAATCAATGCTCAGCAATAATTAAACCTATTAATTTATAAAAGAATTTATAAACCTAATTTTCTTTTTAAAAAAATGGAGAATAAAAGGGGACAAGTTACTTTATTTATAATACTTGGGTTAATCTTCATTTTCAGCATTTTTTTTCTTTTTTATTATTTTAAACCAGAATTTATAAGAGGTTTAACTTTACCGCTTGGTTTTAGTAGAAGTTTTGAGAGCTGTCTAGATGATAGCCTTTCTAAAAAAATAAAATCTCTTGCTCAAACAGCAGGATTTTTAGAGCCAAAATTTGTTCATTTTTATAAAGGAGAAAATTATACTTTCTTATGTTACACAAACGAATATCTAACACCTTGCGTTAATCAAGAACCTTTTTTAAAAGATAGGTTTGAAGAATCACTGAAAGAATTAATTAAAGAAGATTTTGAAAAATGTTATAAAAAATCTATAAGTGAGTTAAAAAGAAGAGGAATAGATGTTGAAGAAGGAGAAATTTCTTATTCTGTATCAATAGAACCTAAAGAAATCAAAATTAAGATAAACGCTCCAGCAAAAATTTCACACGGAGAATCTTCTTCCTCAATTAAAAACTTAAGTTATAATTTCAAAACAAATCTTTACGAAGTTTTGATGATAGCAACGTCTTTAATTCAATTTGAAACATATTACGGAGATAGCGAACAAATGCAACAAATGTTTTTTTATCCAAACATAAAAATTTTAAAGACAAGAACAGATAATGAAGTTAAGGTTTATTCAGTCATAGAAAAAAATGAGAAAATTAAATTTAACTTCGCTGTGAGGAGCTATCCTTGGCCAGCAGCAGGAGAATATCCATGAATAAAACAATATTTTTATTATTTTTATTTTTTTTTATTAGTTTTTCTTCTGCAATAATTTCTGTTCCTTCCTTTTGTTGCGAGAAAACAAAAAGTGGAGGATTTTGTTTAAACGCGCAAGAAAATGAATGTGATTCTTCTTTCAGAATAGCTCCTTCTTCTTGTGCGCAGACCTCTTTCTGTAAAACGGGAACTTGTTATGACACAAAGGAAGGAATTTGTATGGAAAATGTTCCACAAAAAATCTGTCAAGAAAGAAACGGAACTTGGAGTGAGAAATCTGCTTCAGAACTTCCAACTTGTCGTCTAGGTTGTTGTTTAATTTCAGACCAAGCTGCTTTAGTTACTTTAGCAAGATGTAAAAAACTTTCAACATACTTTGGAATAACGATGGAGTTTAAGACATCTGTAACTGACGAATCAGAATGTATTTTTTTAGCCAACGGGCAAGATATGGGGGCTTGTGTTACCTATACAGGAACAGGAGTTAATGAGTGTAAATTTACGACGAGAAAAGATTGCGGAGCAAGAGATGGAGTTATCGCTTTAAATGTAAACAAATCAATTTTAGAGCAAGAAACAGGAAAAAAATTTTATAAAAATGTTCTTTGTTCTGCTGAAGAATTAAATACAGAATGTGCCAGACAAAATTATGTTGGTTGCTACAAAGGAAAAGTTTATTGGTTTGACTCTTGCGGGAACAGGGAGAATGTTTATTCTTCAAACAAAGATAAGTCCTGGAATAAAGGTAGAGTTGCAGACCCAGATACTATTTGTCCTCGTAATGACGGAAGTACTTCTTGCGGAAATTGTGATTATCTTTTAGGAAGTATTTGTTCAAGCAAAGATGGGAAGAAAACAAATCTAGGGAAAGAAGGAGAATTTATTTGTAAAAGAACAACCTGTAAAGACATGAGTGGAAAAACAAGAATAAATGGTGAGAGCTGGTGTGTTTATGATATAGAGCCAGGAAAGGGCTATGAAAAAGCTGGTTCAAGGCATTTTAGACAAATTTGTATAGACGGGGAAGTCGTTAGTGACCCTTGTGCTGATTTTAGAAACCAAATTTGCATACATTCAGGAATCCAAACTTCTTCTGGAGAATTTTCAACTGCTGCCTGTAGAGTAAATAGATGGCAAGATTGTGTTCAGCAATGGAGAAAGAGAGATTGTGAAAATATAGATGTAAGAGATTGTATTTGGATTGATGATGTAGAGGGATTAAATTGGAATAAACAGCAATCTTCTTTTTCAAATTCTTTTTCGCAATTTCAAAATCCAACAAGCAAACAATCAGGTTTTGATAACGCAATGCAAGGAATAGGTTTAGCACAACAAGCATCCAGTGCTTTCGGTTCCATGTCGGCAGGAAAAGTTATAACAACAAATGCTTTAGCACCTTTTGTTTCAAGCGGAAAAGGAATTTGGGAATTTGATTATGATATTTTAAACAAAGTTACAAAATTCAATAAAAGCGAGGAAGACGAGGGAGGAATTTGTGTTCCTTTAATCCCCCCAGGTAATAAATTTTGGCTTGGACAAGGGAATTGCGAGATAGCAAGTGCTGTTTGTAAGGTGACAATATTAAGAACTGAAAAATACGAAAGTTTAGCTGGACCTTTTGGAGATAAAGAGTATAATTTCAAGATGATTAATGAAAGCGGAATAGAGATTGAAAGCGAGTGTTTAGAATGGGAAGGCGGAAAAGCACCCTCTGGAAATTCAAAAGAATATTCGCTTATACCTAAAGCAGATTGGGCTAAAAAAGTAAATGCGATTTGTACATCTATCGGAGATTGCGGGGCAAATGTAAATATAAATGACAAATATACCGACGATGGATATTCTTGGAAATATAAAAATTCTTCATTTAGTTTATTAGGTGGAATAAACCAAGGCCACGCTAAAAGAGGAACAGCTTTCGTTATAAAGGAAAATAAAAACAAAATTTTAATCAATGATAAAATAGAAATAAATAAAGGAAGTTTTGTTCTGCTAAAAAACGAAGAAAAATATTCTTTAAAACAAATAGAGGAATTAAAAAAAGGTGATTTAATCATTGCTAGGGATGGGGAAGAGGTCAAAGTTGAAAAATTAAGTTTTCCTCAAGAAATTAAATACGAAAAAATAAAAGAAGAAAAATCTTTCTCTCAAAAACTATGGGAAAAAATTTCTGGAAAAGATCTTCCAGAACGAATTGTTTCTGGCGGGAGTTCAAAAAAAGGGCTTTCACTCGGAGATTATGGAACAGGAATTAAATTTATTGTAGAGGAGAAAAGATGACTAGAAAGAACATAACATTCGAAATAATTATTCTACTATTAAAAAATAAAAAAACAAGCTCTAAGGTTTAATATGAATAAGGATTTATTTTATTATCAGATGGCGAATTTTCATAAATCACGGTTGTTAATTAAAAAAGTTCCTTTATTAAAACAAATAATTAAAGAGGTGAAGAAATGAAAACCAAAATAGCGAAGATTTTTTCTGTAAGTTCTGTTTTAATGTTGGTTTTGTCTGTTGTTGCGATGGTTTGGTTTATTAGAATTGGGAGTACGAATGAAAAAGAATCGATGTTAAGTTATCATGGTGATGTAATTATTGGAGATAAGGTTTATTTAGCATTTTATAATCAACAAACAGGGCTTTTTGATTTTTATGAATCAGCAGATTTGGTAGATATTAATAGAAAAGCTTTTAGTTATGAATCTTTATCGATAGATGGTTCTTCAAAGATTCCACGAACTGAAAGATTAAAAGATAATTGTCTTTCCCCCAAAACTCAAATCTCTCTTCCTTATCTATCCGATGGAACATATTTAACTGATGAAATGCTTGAAGAACTAAATTTAAATCTCGAGAGAGAGAGACTAGGGGAAATGATTAATAAAAAAGGATTGGGCTTTATGCAGATTGGAATGTTGGTTCTTGGAGTTGTTAGCTTTGCTTATTTGATTGGTGGGATGTGGATGGTTAATGCGACAGAATATACTATTCAGGAAGCTAATTTTTTAGATTTGCTTTCGGACGATTTATATAGACAGGCAGTTTCTCAGGGAATTAATAGGATTTCTATAGGGAGTGACAAGAAAATTATTGCATTATACTCTCTTGGAGACGATGGAAATCCAAATAAGGTTTTTAGTTTGGTGGAAGGTAATCTTGTTCAAGACACTAGTTATTTAAAGGATATTTTGGGTGGTAAAACTCAGGAAGTTAAGTCGCCAGGAACTTGTTTAAGTAGTAGTATTTCACTCGCAGATTTATCAACAAAACCCATCTCCTCCATAAAACCAGGAGAAGAAGTTTTATCTTATGATTTTGAAACAGGGAAATTGACTAAAGAAATTGTTCGAGATGTTATTGTTTCTTGGAAATCCGAGTATTTGATTGTTAATAAAATTTTAGAGATTACTCCTAATCACGAGGTTTTGTTGAATGGAAAATGGCAACCTATCGGGAACGCGGTTGTCGGAGATTATTTACAAGGAATAAATTCTGAGAAGGTTTTTATTGAGAGTATTGAGAAAGTTGTCTTAGATGAGCCAATAGATGTTTATGATTTGGATTTGGGCGGAAAGTGGTTTTTTGCCGAGGGAGTGCTTGTACATAATAGTGGACCATCAGGAGCACCAACTGCGGTGAGTAGCGTAGGCGGAAGAGAAGTAGAACCCACCCTTCCTCCCGGCGATCATCCCCCAAGAAGAATTCCAGGATTGGGATGGAATATAACCCAGAACCAAAGTTTTTTTTGGCCAGTTTATCATTTAGCAGAAGGTCTTTTATGGGGAAAAGTAGTTTCAGAATTCGCAGGGTTTGTTGCACAAATGGCTGGAACAGATGAAGGGCAAGTTGAGACAATAAAAAAAGCAATTTTTTTCGGAGTTACCTCTTTTAATACTATGAGGGGAATTATGACTGCTAAATGGTTTGGATCTGCCAATGAAGAAAAAAGTTTAGCTCAATTGGCAGCAAAAAATAAATTTTTTAGTTTTGGTGAAAAATTAGGGGCAGGTTTCTATGAAAAATTTGTTCCAATAGCTATAGGTGTCGGTGTGGCCTGGTATCATTATGTTAAGAATTATGAAAAAACAGAAAAGTTCGAAGAGCGAGTAGAGTTTAAATGTCTTCCTTGGCAAGCGCCACACGGAGGAGAGGATTGTGAGTTGTGTAATCACGACCAATTGCCTTGTTCAGAATATCGTTGTAAATCTCTAGGTCAAACATGTGCTTTTATTAGTCAAGGAGAAAAAGGAGGAATTTGTGTTGATAACAGCACAAGAGAGGTTTCCCCACCAGTAATTACTCCATGGAAAGAAGTTTTAACAGAAGGTTATACATACACAGATGTCAGGACTTCTCCTCCAGGACCTGGCTTTAAAATAATAAGAACAGAAGGACTAAATGCATGTATTAAAGCATTCTCACCAATACAATTTGGCGTAACAACAAACGAACCAGCACAATGCAAAATAGATTTAGAAAAGAAAAATTCTTTTGAAGAAATGCTTTCTTTTATGGGAGGAGACAACACTTACAGAAAAAATTTCACAGAAATTCTTCATGTTCCAAGAGCAAAAGATCTTAAAAATTCTTCTTTAACTTTGGAAATGGGAAAAGAAATGACTCTTTATTTAATGTGTAGAGATGCAAAAGGAAATCTAAACACTGTTCCTTATTCTGTTAGGTTTTGTGTAGATGATGAGCCAGACAATACACCACCACAAATCAAAGCAGTTTCTGTTGAAAGCGGAAGTTGTGTCACAGCTGATCAAAATCACTCATTAGTTGAGTTTTACACAGATGAGCCTGCAGAATGTAAATGGGATTTTAATGACAGAACTTTTGAACAAATGACTTACAATATGTCTTGCACACAACATGTTTTTGAAATAAATTCATTGTTATTATATACTTGCAGGGCGAATCTGACAGGAGTAAAAAGAGACGGCACAGATTACTACATAAAATGCAAAGACAATCCCGGAATGCCAGAAAAAGAAAGAAATACAATGGCAAATTCATTCAATTATAAAGTTCGTGGTTCAAACCATTTAAAAATTAAGTCAATTTCTCCAAACAACATAACGATATATGGAGGAATTTCTCCGATGCCAGTTAATTTAACTGTTGAAACTCTCTTCGGTTGCGACAACAACAAAGCTACTTGTTTCTATTCTTTTACAGGAGAGCAAAAGAGTTTTGTTCCTTTCTTTGACACAAACAAAGCAGATGGAGTAAGCAAGCAAAGATTAGATCTTTTCAGCGGAGTTCATAAATATTATATTAAATGCATTGACGGAGGAGGAAATTTGGCGGAAGCGGAAGCACAATTTGAACTTGAAATAGATACCTTTTCCCCTGTTATTGCAAGAGCTTATCATGAAGATGATTATTTAAAAATAGTCACATTCAGAAGATCTGATTGTGTTTATTCAACAGAAAGTTGTGATTATTTATTCGAGGAAGGAACGTTGATGCCATACTCAAATTCTCCTGTCCATGTTACTGCTTGGGATAATGAAAAAACCTATTATATAAAATGCAGAGACGAATTTAGAAATGAGCCAATAGGTTGTTCTTTAATAGTTAGACCGAGGAAAAACTTCTTATTTTAAGTTAAATTTCAATCAGCAAATGAGACCTTTTGAAGTGAAGATAATTTCTTTATAAAAAACTTACACCGAAGGATAAAAACTCTTTTAAACTCTTAGTTCTTTTCATAAAAATGGAAAAAAACAAAAAAGGACAAGAAGGCCCGATGGGTATGTCCTTTGGAGTTATATTCGCGATTTTCCTCATAATTATTTTTATAGGAGCTACTTTTTTCGGAATAAGACAATTTTTTAAAATAAGCAAATGCACTCAAATAGGCAATTTTTATGATTCTTTGCAAAGGGAAGTTGATAAGGTTTTTTATGCTTCTTCTGTTGAGAATAAAGAGTTTAAAATAAATCTTCCTTCAGAAATAGAAAAAGTTTGTTTTGCGAATTTATCTTCAACAATAACAAATAGAGAAGATTATGAAGAAATTGCAGATTTTGAATTTGAAGATGCTAATGTTTTTTTGATACCATACAATTCTGCTTGTAATATCCCTTATAAAAAAATAAATCGCATTAAAATAGATGAAATAATTAAATCAAAGAACCCTTATTGCGTTTATGCAGAAGAAAACTTAAAGTTTACAAAAAGAATTTATGATAAATTTGTAATCATAGAATAATTTAAATAAGATATTTTGTTTTAAGCTTTATGAAAAAAGGAGATTTTAATTTTGTTTGGCTTTTTGCAATTTTAGCAGGAAGTGCAATTCTCGTTTTAATGATTTATGCTGCAGTAAGAACAGGAACAACAATAAAATTTTATCAAGATACAGAATTAACAAAACAAGTTTCTGTTTTTTTAGACCCAATGCAAGCAGGTTTCGTATCTTCTTCAAAAGGAGTATTATCTTCAAAAAGAGAGATTGTTTTTGACTCTTTCTGTGATTCGTCAAATTTCGGCTATCAAAAACTTTCAGCAAAACAAATAAGAGGTTTAAACGAGGATTTTAATATATTGGGAGAGGAAATAACGATAAAGGACAAATATATTTATTTTTCAAAAGAACCTTCTAAAAAGTTTTATTTTTTTTCCATTCCGATAAATTTCGGCTTCAAAGTAACAGATGTTTTAATTATTGATTCGAGAGAGTTTTGTTTTCTTGAAGGTTATGAGGACCTTCCTTCTTTCAAAACACATATTTCAGTTTTAGGAGATAAAGCAATTTTCGGAGAAGATAATTGTACTAAAAATTCAATAAAGGTTTGTTTTAATTATGGTACCAAATGCGATATTACAATAATAAGTGATTGCATAGAATCATGGTGTGATGACAAATATGAAAAAGGTTTTGTCATAAAAGAAGGAGAAAGGATTGATTATGTCGGAAACTTTTTGTATCCGGCAATTTTTTCAGATAAAGAAATTTATGAATGCAACTTAAAAAGAATTCTTTACAAAGCAGGAGTTCTTTCTTTAATTTATAAAGAAAAATCAGAAAGAATGTCTTCAAGAAATTGCCCTACGAATTTAGAAGATACTTTAATTGAACTAAGAAATGTATGTTTTAATTCAAAAAACATAGATGAAATTTATTCTATCTCTAAACTATTAAAAGAATTGGAGGAGAGAACACAATGCAAACTATGGTCGGAATGAAAAAATCTCAGATGAGAATTCAACAAATGGCATTTATGATATTAGCAGTTTTTTTCTTTTTTACATTAGTCGGGCTTTTTCTTTTACAGGTTTTTTTAGGAGAAATGAGGACAAGCGCGCAAGAAAGAGAAAGAGAACAAGTTTTAAACATTTTAGAATCTTTTTCCCAATTGCCGGAGTTCTCTTGTTCTGAAAGAAGCTCTTTTTGTATTGATGAAGATAAAATTTTTGTGATGAAGATAGAAGAAATAAATCAACTTTATTCAGAATTTTGGCCTATATCTTCGATAAGGATTTTTAAGATAGGAGGAAATTTTTCAACATTGAAAGAATGCCCTTCTTTAGGATGTAATTATTATAAGGTTTATGAAAATCCAGAACAAACCCAACAAATGGAATACTCTTCCTATGTTTCTATTTGTAAGAAAATAAAAGACAGCCAAGAATATGTTTATAATTTTTGCGAACTTGGCAAAATATCTATCGGAATGAAAATAAAATCCTAACCTCTTATAACATCACCAACAAAATTTATTCCTTTTTTTGTTGTATTGAATATATTTTTTGTCTCGTTTTCAATGTATCTTCCATAAGTTATAAACGCATTTAAAGTTGAACGAGGAGAATCAAAAGAAATTTCGCCTCTTTTAATCATTTTATTAAAAGAAAAAAATAAAAATAAAAATAAAGATAATAATAAAATAAAAATAAAAATTCTTGTAAAATGTTCAACTTTCAAAAAAGAAAGCACTATTAAAAAAGCAATTATTATTAAAATCCAGTTTATCATATATTTTCAATCCTCTTCTTATATAAAAAGCTTTTTATATTCTTTTATATTCTTTTTTTTATGAAAGAAGTTAAAATATTTGTCTTTCGTCATGGTCAAACAGATTTTAATAGGGACAGCAAATTTACAGGTTTTTTTGACGCCAAATTAACAAAAACCGGGACAGATGATGCAAAAATTGTTGCAGAAAGATTAAAAAAAGAAAAAATTGGATTAGCTTTTTGTACTTCTTTATCAAGGAGTAAAGATACTTTAAAAGAAGTTTTGAAATACCATCAAGAATGTAAAGAGATAATTGAAGACAATAGAATGATAGAAAGAAGTTATGGAGATTTAGTTGGAAAAACTCATTGGGAAATTGTTAAAAAATTCGGAGTTAAAAAATACGACGAGTGGCATAGAGGATGGAATGCGAGACCACCGAACGGAGAGAGTTTTGTCGATGTAGAAAAAAGAGTTAAAAATTTTATAAGTGATTTAAAAAATTTATTAAAAGAAAAAAAATTAAATGTTGCAATTTCAGCTCACGGAAATTCTATCCGTCTTTTTAGGAGATTAATGGAGAATCTTTCAATAAAAGAAACTTGTTCTCTTTATATCCCATACGATAAAGTTTTTGTTTATAAAATAAAGATATAATTTAAAAAATTTATAGGAAATTTATTTATTCAATTTTTATAAAATAGGTTTTTTCTACTAATACTTTCCATAACTTATTTAATCACTAAAAATAAAAAAGTTTCTTTTAAATAGGTAAAATAAGAATGAATTAGCTTTATAAAATACTTTTCTTTTCTTTTTTTATGGAATATTTTTTTATTTTAGGTAGAAACCCTTTTTTGTCAAAAGCAGAAATATTTCTTTATTTAGAAACAAGGAGAATAGAATTCGAAGAGATTTTTTTTGAAAGAAATTTTCTAACTATAAGATTAAAAGAAGAATTTAATTTCAACATTCAAGAATTCGGCGGAATTATAAAGTTAGGAAAACTTAAAATTTTTTCTAAAAAGCAGGATTTTTTAGAATATTTAGAAAAAGAAGAGGTTGTTCCTTCAGATAAATTCAGTTATTCAATTATAGGAAATATCGACGAAAATATTTTTATTTCTAAATTTAAGAAAGAAAGAAAAAAAGCATTTATAAAAAGAGCAAGAAACCGAATACTTTTGCAAGAAGGTGAAGAATTCTTTTTTTCTAACGCAGATTTTGAAATTTTTGCTTTAAAAAGAAACAAATTTTTTCTCGGTTTAGTTGAGCAAACCTATGACTCAAAAATAGACGAGTTTATCGATATGAGAAAGCCAGTAAGAAGAGAGGAGTTTTCAATTTCTCCTCGTCTTTCAAAGATTATGATAAATCTTTCTGGTTTAAAAAAGGGAAATATCCTTTTTGACCCTTTTTGTGGTGTTGGTTGTATTTTAATTGAATCTTTATTAAAAAATATTCCTGCGATAGGTTTTGATATAGACAAAAAAGCAATAGAAGGCGCACAAAAAAATTTAGAATGGTTAAGCAAAAATTTTGATTTAAACTCAAATTACAAAATAGAAAGAAAAAATTCTTTTTTTTTAGATAACATAGATTTTGACGGAATTGTCACAGAAGCTCCGCTCGGAGATTTAATAAAAAGAAAACTCTCAAACGATGAAAAAAAGGATTTTTTATTTTCTTTCGAAAGGAAAATTGTTCCTTTTTTAAAAAAGTTTAAAGAAAAAAAGAAAGAAAATTCAAGAATTATTATAACTTTCCCAGCATTTGAAAATCTTTCACTTAATATTAAAGAGATTTTGGATTTGACAGGACTCTCTCTTCTCTCATTTAAAGAAATAAAATTTCCGATAATAGAAAAAAGAAAAAACCAGTTTGTTCATCGAGAGCTAGCTGTTCTATATTGAGCTAATCTTCCTTCAAAAACTAACATTTTAATTTCGTTTAACTCTTCAAAAATTTTTTTGGTATCAAAAGGTTTTTCATAGAAACCTTTTATTTTACCTTCCCTAATTATTAAAGAAATTTCTCGATCATAATTGCAGCATGCCCCACTCATAACATAAATTTCTGGTTGGAGAATTTGACCACTATCAACAAATTCCCATATTTTATTTATGAGAGTTAAGCCCTTCATTCCAGGCATTACAATATCTGTTAAAATCACAGGATATGATAAATTTTCTGAAGACCTTTTTTTAATGGTGTCTAAAGCGCGCTCAGCCGACTCTACCATATCTATTTCAATTTCTGACAAACGAGCAATCGATTCAAAAATTCTTCTTAATAATGCATCATCTTCTGTAACAAGAATTCTATCTATATATGTCATTTAATAAAATCTTTTTTAAGTCTTTTAAACTTTTCTATTTTTAATTTTCTAAACTTTTAACAAATTCAGAAATTTCTCTCGCAACATCCGCATTAACAGAGATAGAATCGATTCCCTGTTCGATTAAAAATTTAACTATTTCTTTTCTGCTTCCCGCTTGCCCACAAATAGATGTTTCAACTTTATGAGATTTACACTCCCTTATTACTCTCGAAATGAGTTTTTTTATAGCCCAATCTTCTTCATTATAGAGATATTGCACTTCTTCATTTCCTCTGTCTATTGCTAAAGTATATTGGGTTAAGTCATTTGTTCCAAAAGAGACAAAATCAATTCCTTCATTACATAAATCTTTAATTAAAATAGCGGCAGCAGGAGTTTCTATCATCACACCAATTTTAACTTTTCCAAGCATTTCTAATTTTTCCATTATTTTTTTTGCTTCTTTGACTTCTAAAGGGGAAATTATTTGAGGGAACATAACTCCAAATTTATGCCCTTTTTCTGCTAATTCTTTTATTGCTTTTAATTCTGCTTCAAAAATTCCTCGATGTTTTAGAGAAAACCTTATCCCGTGATTTCCAAGCATAGGATTTTTTTCTATGTGTTTCGGAGCTCCTTCTAAATTAGAATATTCATCACTCCTTATATCTGAAGTTCTAACCCAAATCTCTTTTCCTATAAAACAGTTAGCTATTTTTTCTAAACCTTCCTTGATTATTTTTTTGTATTCATCTAAATTGTCTTTCTGTTCAAAGAATAAAGGATGTTTTCCTGAAGAAGCAATAATCCCTTCTAATCTAACTAATCCTATACCATTAGCTTTTGTTTTTGCTCCCCTTTCAGCAAACTCTGGCAAATCAACAATAACCTTAATTTTTGTTTTTGTTTCTACTATAGGAAAAATTTCAACTTTTTTGTTTTCTGCTATGCCAAGATAAACCTTTCCTTTAAAACCATCAACAGTTATATTAGTCCCATCTTCTAGTTTATTTGTAGCATTTCCTGTTCCAACAACACAAGGTATCCCCATCTCTCTAGAAACTATAGCAGCGTGTGAAGTAATTCCTCCCTCGTCTGTAACGATTGCCGATGCTTTTTGCATAGAAACAACCATATCAGGATTTGTCATTGCAGTGACTAAAACATCTCCTTTCTTTATTTTGTCTAAATCATCAAAATCCCTTATTATTTTTACAACCCCTGAAGCTATTCCAGGACTAGCACCCAATCCTTCCAAAATTAATTGACCTTCTAATTCCTCTTGCTCAATTTTTTTTCCAAGAGTTGTTATTGGTCTTGTTTGGAGAATAAATATCTCCCCATTTTCTATAGCAAACTCTATATCTTGTGGCTTTCCGTAGTGCTTTTCAAGTTTCACAGCATATTCTGCTAATTGTTTTATTTCAAATGTTTTCAAAACTTTTTGTTTTGATTTTTCTTCTGTCAATTGAACTGTTTTTGTTAGTCCAGAAGAATCTCTAACGATAGCAATTTTTTTGTCACTTATCTTTTCTCCTAAGATTTCAAAATCTTTCGAAACAATATATCCATCAGGTTTAATTTTTCCAGAAACAATTCCTTCACCTTGCCCCCAAACAGCCTCGATTAGAATATTTTCTTGTTTAACAGGATCAACGGAGAAAATTACTCCGGATTTATCCGAATTAATCATTTTTTGAACAATGACCGCAATGCCTATAAAAGCATCAAAACCCCTTTTTATTCTATAATAAATTGAACGAGCAGTAAAAATAGAAGCAAAAACAGCTTTAACTTTTTCGATTAATTCTTTTTTTCCTTTTACATTTATATAACTTTCTTGTTGTCCAGCGAATGATGAATCTCCTAAATCTTCAGCTGTTGCAGAAGATCTGACGGAAACAAAAGAAGGTTCTCTTGCAGTTTTCATTATTACTAAAGCGTTAGGAGAATTTTTTATTTCATTTAAATCGACATTAAAATTTTCGTACGCTTCCAATACTTCCTGTTCTAAATCTTCAGGCATTTTTGCAGAACAAATTAAATTTTTTATTTCTTCCGATTTTTCCGCCAATAATTTGGTATCTTCTAAATCTATTTTAGATAATATATTGTTTATTTCTTCTTTTAATTTTGTTTTCTCAATAAAATAATGAAAAGCGTTTGTGGTTACAACAAAGGCGGGAGGAACAGGAAATCCTGCATTATACATTTCACCAAGATTTGCTCCCTTACCTCCAGAAATAGGAATATCTTTTTTAGAAAGTTCAGAAAGCCATTTTATATTCTCTCCTCTTTTCATAGATTTTTCTGTTTTCTTTATTTTATAAGCTTTTCTTATTCTTTAGGTTCTGTCCGGAGTTAGTATATTTTAGATATCTATTACTTCATTATAGCCTAAAGACCCACAAATAATTTTCTAAAAACACCATTCCGGACAGAGCCATTCTATAGAAAGATTTAAAAAAAAAGCATTAATACTATATTTATGGAAACTTTAAAAAATTTAATGAAGGCATTTATAGGCGAAAGCCAGGCGAGAAATCGTTATACTTTTTATGCATCAATAGCAAGAAAAGAAGGTTATGAAGTTATAGCAGATGTTTTTCAAGAAACAGCTGACCAAGAAAAAGAGCACGCAAAAAGGATTTTTGAGGAAGTTCAAAAATTAAAAAAAAGTAATTCTTTAAAAATCGAGGATATCGAATCTCCTTTAGTTTTAGGAAATACTCTTGAGAATTTGCGATCTGCTATAAATGGAGAAAACTATGAATGGACAAAAATGTATCCAAAATTTGCAGATATTGCAGAAAAAGAAGGTTTTCAGGAAATTGCTAATCGTCTAAGAGCAATTAAAAAATCAGAAGAACATCACGAAGAAAGATATAAAAAACTTTTAGAGCAATTAGAAAAAGGCACTCTTTTTAAGAAAGAAAAAGTAGTTGAGTGGGTTTGTATGGAGTGTGGTTATGTTTATAAGGGAAAAGAACCGCCAGAAAAATGCCCTTCTTGTGACCATTCGAAAGCTTTTTATAGAGTTAAATGTGAAGAATATTAATGGCAAACAAAATTTTTAAATGCCAACTTTGTGGAAATATTGTTGAGTTGCTTCGTTCTGGTGGGGGAATTCTTGTTTGTTGCGGAAAGCCAATGGAGGAAGTTTCAGAGACAAAAAAAGATGGGGCTATTGAAAAACATGTTCCAGTTATAGAGAACAATAAGGTAAAAGTAAGCTCTGTAGAACATCCTATGACTGAGGAGCATTATATTGAGTGGATAGAAGCAGAAGATGGAAAAGAGGTTTCTAAGGTTTTTTTAAAACCACAACAAAAACCAATAGCGGAATTTTCTTTCGAGCCAATTTCAGCAAGAGCTTATTGCAATTTGCATGGCTTATGGAAGAGTACGGAAAAAAAGGAATAAAAAATCAAGCAACTTTACTTATATTTTTAACTCTTAGTTTGTAGATATAGTTTTTAGATAGTTTGCAAATCTTTTTGATTTTTTCTAGTGGATAGACTAAAGATTTTTTGCAAAACTTTATAACTTTAAATAAATTAGTTTATTCATGCAATCCTTAATTAAGAAAATAGAATCTCTAAAAAAACAACCTATTTCTAATATTATTTCTAGAAGGATCAAAGAGTTTGAAAATAACAGAAAAAGCAATCATAAAATTTTTTCAGAATTATGCTTTTGTATTCTTACTGCAAATTTTCAGGCAGAAAAATCAATCAAAATCCAAAAAAAATTAGAAAAGGATTTTTTTCTTTCATCTAAAAAAGTTTTAGCTAATAAACTAAAAAAAGAAGGTCATAGATTTTGGTCACAAAGAGCAGAATTTATTTGTTATGCAAGAAAACAAAAAAAAGAAATTTTTGATATTTTAAAAAATAAAAAAGAAGTTAGAGAAGAACTATTTAAAAAAATAAAAGGTTTTGGAATGAAAGAAGCAAGTCACTTTTTAAGAAACATTGGTTACAAAAATGTTGCTATTGTAGACTTTCACATAGTCGATTTGCTTGTCAAAAAAGGATTAATAAAAAGACCAAAGACAATTACTAAAAAAGTTTATCTTCAAATAGAAGAGGTTCTTTTTTCATTAGCTAAAAAAACAAATTTGAGTTTGGCTGAACTAGATCTTTATCTTTGGTTTATAGAAACAGGCAAGGTTCTAAAATGAAACTTTTTAAAGATAGAATTCTTCTAAAAAAAATGAAAGCGAAGCAAAAAAAAGAGATTAGAGAAAATTTTTTGAAAAAAAATAAAATTTATTTTATTTCTGGTCTGATAGTAATTTTACTATTAATCTTTTTAGTGATTTCTATTCCAAAAAAACAAAAAATAAGTTCTTTCGAAGATTGTTTAAATGAAGGAAATATAATAGAAAATTCTTTTCCAAGAAAATGTTTTACAAAAGAAGGCAAAGTTTTTACTGAAGAAATTAGAGAGGAAGTAAAATTTGAGAGAGTTTTTTTCCATTTAAAAAATCCAATAGTAAAAGATAGAAGCGCGAATATTTTAAATGATAAATATTCTTTCAACGAAGTTTTTGAAGGGAATTTTAGTTTCGATAATAATTCAATGGTAGTTGTTTTTGATGAAGAAAAGCCAACAGCAGGCTATTCTTTAGAAATAAAGAGAATTGAAAAAAAGAAAGATAGATTTATTGTTTATGTTGAAAAAGAAATTCCAGGTAGGGGATGTTTTTTAGCACAAGTTATTTCCCATCCTTTTGATATGGTTAAAATAGAAAAAACAAACCTGTCTATAGTTGATTTGGTTTTTGAAGAGGTAATTTATTCTTGCCAAGAAGAAAAGAAAGTTTTTTTAACTAAATAAACTCTTTTTTATAATGTATAAATTTCTTTCACATACAGCAGATATAAGTTTTTTTGTTGAAGGAAAAACATTTGAAGAACTTTTTTTCTATTCCGCCATGGCATTAAAGGAATCAATAACTAAAAAGAAAATTAAAAAAATCACTTCTAAAAAAATAAAATTAAAAGAAAAAACACTAGAGGATTTGCTCTATTCTTTTTTAGAAGAACTTCTTTTTCTTTTCGAAGCAAAATTTTTTATTTTTGCTAATATAGAAAAGATATCAATAAAAGAAAAAAATAAAGAGTTTTCTCTTGAGGCAGAGGTTATAGGAGACAATATAAAAGAATATAAGATTTCAAACCCTGTGAAAGCTATTACTTTCAGTGAGATGAAAATTGAGAAAATTAAAAATAAATTTGGAACAAAAGTTGTTTTAGACGTATGAAAAAAATTTCAGAAAACGTTTGGCAAATAGAGAAAGAAGGAGAGATGAATGTTCCTTGTTTAGTTTTTTCTTCTGAAATTCTTCTTGAGAATATGAAAAAAGACAAGACGTTAGAACAAATAAAAAATGTTGCAAAACTTCCTGGAATTTTAAAAAAAGCTATAGCATTACCTGATGCGCATCAAGGTTATGGTTTTCCTATTGGGGGTGTTGCTGCATTTGATTTGGATAAAGGCGTTATATTACCTGGTGGGGTTGGCTATGATATAAACTGCTCTGTACGCCTTTTAAGGACAAGCATAAAAAAAGAAGAGTTTTTGAAAAAAAGAGATTTTTTATTGAATTTAGTCTTTGACGAGATACCTTCCGGAGTCGGAGAAGAGGGAAATTTTAAAATTTCAAAAAAAGAACTTGAAGAGATTTTAGAAAAAGGTGCTAAATGGTGTTTAGAAAAAGGTTTTGCTAAAAAAGAGGATATTAAAAATACTGAGGAAGAAGGTTGTATGTATGGAGCTAATCCGTCTTTTGTAAGTCAAAGGGCTAAAATGCGAGGAATAAATCAATTGGCAACACTCGGAGCAGGGAATCACTTTTTAGAGTTTCAAGAAGTTGAAAAAATTTTCGACGAAAAAATTGCGAGAGTTTTTGGTATAGAAAAGGATAAAATATTAATTATGATTCATTGTGGGAGCAGGGGCTTAGGTCATCAAGTTGCTTCAGATTACATAAAATTAATGGAAGATAAATATGGTTGGCCTGAATATGACAGAGAATTGGTTTTTGCTCCGATAAACTCGGATTTGGGTAAAAAGTATTTTTCGGCAATGGCATGCGCAGCTAATTTTGCTTTCTCAAACAAGCAATTGATAACACATAAATTAAGAAAGGTTTTTGAAAAAGCTTTTTTGAATTTTAATTTAGAAGTTGTTTATGATATTTGCCATAACATAGCAAAATTCGAAGAACATATAATCGACGGAAAATTGAAAAAAGTTTTAGTTACGAGAAAAGGTGCTACTCGCTCTTTTGGTCCTGGAAGAAAAGAACTTCCAGAAGATTATCGAGAAGTCGGACAACCGATTATCTTGCCAGGAAGTATGGGAACTTCAAGTTATATTTTAGTTGGGACAAAAAAAGCAGAAGAAATTTCATTTGGTAGCACAGCACATGGTGCAGGAAGAACTCTTTCAAGATTATCAGCAACCAAAAATCTTTCAATTGAAGATATAGAAAAAATTCTTTCAGATAGAGATATTAAATTAAAAACAATCTCAAAAAAAGCGATTTTAGACGAAGCTCCACAAGCATATAAAAATATTGATGAAGTTGCTAGGGTTTCTAATGAAGTAGGTATAGGAAATCTTGTCGCAAAATTAAGGCCACTTAGTGTTATAAAAGGTTAGTGTAATTTTGTATTGCACTAGGAGTTTCTCCGCCGTGAAAAGTATAACGAGGCCTAACTTTTATTGAATAAATTCTCTCAGAGTTATCATCAAGTACTATTGCAGAACCATTTAATTTTGGAAGTTCATTCATTTTTTTCTTTATTCCTTCATAAACATAACTCTGCATGATTTCGTTCAGTGCTTTTATATCTTGTTCTGCTGTTAGCAAATGAGAAATAACAATATCTGATTGAGTCATTGCGTCAGTATGAATTTTTCCAGGCTGTTGTGTTGCTAAAACGAGTGAAATTCCTGGTTGCCTTCCTTCTCTTAATAGTTGAATTAAAGAATCTGTTGCAGGAGTTTTTCCTTCCTTAGGCAAAAATTCATGAGCTTCGTCAATAAAAACCCAAACCAATGGACTATCTTTCACACTGGTGGTTGTAAATTCAGAAAAACCTGCTCTCTGAACAGAAAAAACTTCTTCTTCTTTTCTAGAAATCATTCTTTCCTTAAATAATTTTTTACAAATAAGTCCAATAACAAGCCCCCTTATATTAAATTGACTTATTGAAGGATACATTGATAAATCAATAACTGTTGTTTGCCCCCTTTTAACAATTTCTTTTATTGGAGTTCCTTCTTTTTCGTCGAAAATACCCCAAGATTTAGCCATATTGAAAAGAGCTATAACAGAGTTTTTTATTTCTTTATTAAAAGAAGGATTTTTTTCTATTTCTTTAAAAATATCATTAAAAACTAATGATTTTTTTTCTTCAAGAAAAGAAATTACATTAGAGATAAGAACAGCTTCTTGTTTTGTATAATCTAAGTTAAAAAGTTCAATCCACTCTTCTTTTGTTATCTCTGAAATTTTTATTTTAAGTTCTTTATCTACTGGAATTCCCTTTTTGTTATATTCTTCAAAATAACCAGAAGGAGCATAAATATTTATTGGGACATTTTTCGATTCAAGTCCCCATTCAGCTAATAAATCCCTGTCTTTAAAATTTCTAAACTTCATTGTCCAAAAAATCCCCATCGTATCAAAGATTAAAGATGAAATATTTAATCCATCTTCTTTTTCTTTCTCAGAGATAGATTCTGCCAATACTCCTAGAGTGTATGACTTTCCAGAACCTCTTTTCCCAGAAATTAGGATTATATGGCTCTTTGCTATATCCAAAAAAACATTATTAGAAAGAGAGGTATAATCTTCCATTTTTACATAACTTTTACCTAAGTAAGCTAACCCTTTTTTTCCAAAAATTTTTTTTTCATTTTCTTTTCTTCCGATTATTACTTCAAATACCATATCTATAAAAAAATAAAGAGGCTTTTATTTCTTTTCCCATAAAAAAATTCTTACTTTAACCGGAGAATAAACTTCTAATGTTCCGCTGATTATCTTATCGGCAACATAAATATTTTTGTTCGGGTATATTTGAAGAAGGCAATAATCTTCAGTTAAGTTGCATACCCTAACATCAAATTCATAAAAATCGGGAAAATATCCACTAATTCTTTTTTTTATTTCACTTTCATTTTTACTCAGTGCAAAATTTCGTAATTCAAGATTGTTTGAGATTTCATCAAGAACATTTTTTTGTAAATCGTTAATATAATTTTCTTTTTCAGAGTAATTCTTTTTATTATTCGTATCTATAATAAAGATTATTGCTCCTAATATCATTAAGACTGCTATAAGAGCCTCAACTATTCTAATCCACCCTCTTTTATTTACCATATTTTAAATGTAAAATCTTTTTTTTCTATTGTTCCGTTGGAATAAATGACATCACTTCTGAAAACCATAGAGATAATAGTTTTTTCACTAGAAAAGTTCTTTTTTAATTCATATCCTTCAGACAAAACTTCAAAATTAAAAGAACTATCCATAGACAAATTCTTTAGAAGTTCTTTATAATTGTTATAATAGGTTTCTTTTATTCTTTCTAAAGAAGCATTAGACAAGATTTTCTTCTTTCTTATACTCCCCACATTAAAATTTATTCCAAGAGATTCACAAGAGTTCAAATTAGAAATTATCTCATCAGAAAGAAAAATATAATATTTATTTTGTCCTAAATCTTCATAAGTACCGTTTGTTAAGATGATAGGGGAGCATGGTTGGGAAGAATTCAAGAAAATAATCGTAACATTTGTGCTTGCCATTTGAAAAAAATTATTTTTTAAATAAACAAGATGACTCTCGGATATCTCTTTCTTAGATTTTGTGATAGGATTCAAAAAATAAAAAACAAAAACGACTACTCCAATAAATATTCCAAAGGCAAAAACAATTTCTATATGAGAAAATCCTCTTTTCATAATATTATTAAAATTTTTCTTTTTTTATATCTTTTGTTTTAAAATATTATTTTTGCTGCAAAAAAAGATATTAGTGAGATAGAGACTAAGATAAAAGAGTGTTTTATGCCATAAGAAATTTTTCCTTCAGCAATTTTTCCTATTACTAATCCAGAAAAAAAGGATTCTATAACGAGAATTATTGTCATTATTCTTGAAAAGTCTATTTTGTTTTCAGGACTAATACCTAAATAATTACCATCTTCTTTACCTATTGATATTAATTTAGGTATTAAAAAAAACTGGAGAATGATCACTATTACAATAAAAATTATAAAAATTATATAGCCTTGAACTTGCAAATTTACTACAGAACTTTTTCTTTCTTTTTTTATTATTTGCGTTTGATTTATTGAATCTGCTACAGTAGAGAGAATGCTTGAAATCTCCCCACCAGACCTATTAGATTCAGATATAAGATCTATTGTTTTAAAAACAAGATCATTTTTTACTTCATTTGCAAAATTTTCTAAGGCGTTACTAAGAGGAAAACCCAAAGATATTTGGTTGGCTAATTTTTTTATATGGGAACTTAAAGCACCATAATCTCTGTTTTGGACATTTAATATTGCTTTATTTATAGGAGTGCCAGTTTTAACATTCTCTAATATATCGCGAATAAATTCAAGAAATTTTTCTTCTTTTTCTCTTTCTCTTTTTTGTATTAAATTATTTTCAATTATATATGGAAAAAAACTAAAAAAAATACAAATAACAATCACAAAATTTTTTATATCTCCTTCCAATCTTAAAAAAGAAATTATTATTCCAATAAATCCAATAAATAAAAAAATTAAACTTTTTTTCATTTTATGTTTTTGGTTGTTTTATTTCTAATAACAACAAGAATAACAAATTTAAAATAAATAATACAGCCACAAATATAAAAATAAGAGTGTTTAGTGAAACATTTATTTTAAATCCGCTTATACTCATTATTACTAAAACAGTTATTAATATTAACGGAGCAACTATCAAAACACTTATATAAACATCTAAAAAGGTTGCTGCTAAATTATTATATTTTTGTCTTTCTAATCTATATTCTATAAGTAAATTTTCCGCTTTTTTTTCAAGAAAGTTTTTAAGAGAACCACCTCCAACTATGTTTATGGCTATTCCAGAAAATAATTCACGAAGTTTTTCGTTGTTTGTTTTTAATGCCGCGTCTCTCAACGAGTTTACAAGAGTGTAACCGAAAAAGTCTATTTGGTTTAAAATTTTTTTTATTTCAAAAGATAATATTGGATACTCTTTAGAGTTTGCTATTAGTCTAAACATTCTTATAGGTTCAATATTGGACTGAGATATTGCAGCCATATAAATAACTGCAAAGGGTAACTCTTCGTTTATTTTTTCGGAGTTTGATTTTGCTTTACTGGAAGGTCCAACAAAAAAGAGAACACTTACAATAAAAGGAAAAAAGAGAATAAGAAAGGATAAAAGATTTTTGCTAAAAAAATAAAAAAATATCGAAAGAGCCAAAGAAATAAAAAAAGAGACAAAAGTATAAAAAATAGCCATAGAAACATAGTTCTGATAAAGAATTTGCATATTTGCTTTTGCGAGATCTTCTTTTAAAGAACGAAAAGTTTCTTCATGCTTATCGGCAAAATTAAAAAAGATTCTTTCACTAAAAGAAATTTTATCACCCATTTTATCTATATAGTTTTTAGTATTTATTAATGTTTCTTATAGAAAAAGTTAAAAAACATTTTTCTTACTTATTTCCATGAGTAAAAAAACGATAAACGAAAAAGAATTAGAGATCTTGGAATTTTGGGATAAAGACAAAACTTTTGAAAAATCTTTAGAAAAAACGAGGAATTTTAAACCTTACATCTTTTATGACGGACCACCTTTCGCTACAGGTCTTCCACACCACGGCCATCTTTTAGGCAGTATAACAAAAGATTTTTATGGAAGGTTTTGGACAATGAAAGGTCGTTTTGTTCGGAGAGTTTGGGGGTGGGATTGTCATGGCCTTCCAATAGAAAATATCGTTGAAAAATATCTTGAAATAAATTCAAAAGACGAAATTGAAAAAAAAATAGGAATAAAAAAATTCAATAATTTTTGTAGAAGCAAGGTTTTAGAGTATATGAAAGAATGGGAAAAAACTATTAGGAGGGTAGGGAGATGGGTAGATATGAAAAATTGTTATAAGACAATGGATAATGAATATATAGAGAGTGTTTGGTGGGCTTTCAAGCAACTTTGGGAAAAAGGTTTTATTTACGAAGGAGAAAGGATTTTGTTATATTGCCCACGTTGTTCAACCCCTCTAGCGAAAGCAGAAATTGCAATGGATAATACTTATAAAAAAATAACGGATGATAGCGTAGTATTAAAATTTAAATCGAAAAATAAAGATTTCTATTTTTTGGCTTGGACAACAACGCCTTGGACATTGCCATCAAATTTAGCTTTAGCAGTTCATAGGGATTTGAAATACGTTCTTATTTATGACAAAAAAGAAAATGAAAATTATGTTTTATTAAAAGATTTGTTAAATAGATATTATAAAGATGAAGAAGAATACAAAATAAAAAAAGAATTTTTGGGAAAGGAATTAGAAGGAGAAGAATATGACCCTCTCTTTCCTTACTTCAGGGAAAATCAAAATTCTTTTAAGGTTTTATTAGGAGATTTTGTTAGTTCTGAGGAAGGTACAGGTATAGTTCACATAGCTCCAGCATACGGAGAAGAAGACTACGAAGTTTGTAAAAAATACAAAATTCCTATTGTTGATCCGGTAGATGAAAAAGGTAATTTTAAAAAAGAAGTTATTGACTTTGCAGGAATGTTTGTTCATAATTCTAATAAAGAAATAATAGATTTTTTAAAGCAGCAAAACAAAATCGTTTCGATCAAAAAAATTTCACACGATTATCCTTTTTGTTATCGTTGCGAAACAAAGCTTATTTATAAGGAGGTGCCTTCATTTTTTGTAGACATTCAAAAAATTAAAAAAAGATTATTAGAACTAAATTCAAAACTAAATTATCACCCTTCTTTTTTAAGAGAAGGTAGGGCTCGTTATTCTATAGAAAATGCACCAGATTGGAATATTTCAAGGAACAGATATTGGGCAACAGCAATTCCTGTTTGGAAATCAAAAGAAGACGATATTTTGGTTATAGGTTCAATTAAAGAATTAAAAAAATACGCAAAAAATCTTCCGGAAAAAATAGATTTGCATAAGGATTTTTTAGACGAAATAATTTTGGTTAAAGATGGAAAAGAATATAAGAGAATTCCAGAAGTTTTAGATTGCTGGTTCGAAAGCGGTAGTATGACTTTCGCGCAGTTTCATTATCCTTTTGAGAACAAAGAGTTTTTTGAAAAAAATTTTCCAGCCCAATTTGTAGCAGAATATATTGGGCAAGTTAGAGCGTGGTTTTATTATATGCTTGTTCTTTCAGCAATTCTTTTCGATGATATTCCTTTTGAAAATGTAGTAACTACAGGAACTATTCTAGCAGAAGACGGTGAAAAAATGTCGAAATCAAAAGAAAATTTTACAGATCCAAATATTCTCATAGAGAAATATGGTGCTGATAGTTTTAGATTTTATTTACTTGGAAGCAAACTAATGAATGCAGAGGATTTTAATTTTTCAGATAAAGAATTAGAAGAAACATATAAAAAAATTATTCTTCCTTTAATGAATTCATTAAATTTCTATTCTCTTTATAAAGAGATTAAATTAAAAAAATTAAACTCAAAAAAAGTTTTAGATAGGTGGATTATTTCAAAGCTTAATAATTTGATTAAAGAGGGAACTAAAGATTATGAAAATTATGATAGCATAAGCCTTTGTAAAAAAATTTTTGATTTTATTGAGAATTTATCTAATTGGTATATAAGGAGGAGTAGAGAAAGATTTAACGAGGGAGATGAAGATGCGAAGACAACTCTTTTCTTTGTTCTAGAAAATTTTGCTAAGTTTATAGCACCAATTATGCCTTTTTCTGCTGAAATTATATTTAAAGAAATTGAGAAAGGAAAATCCGTGCATTTAGAAGATTGGCCTTCTTACGAAGAAGAAAAAATAGATAAAGAATTAGAAGAAAAAATGTCCCAATTAAGGGAAATTTCTTCTCAAGTTTTAAGAGAAAGAGATAAATCAAAAATTCCATTAAAACAAGTTCTTTCTTCTTTAAGTTTAGAAGGTTTCGATTTCTCGGAGGAACTTTTAGAGGTTTTAAGAAGAGAGGTCAATGTTAAAAAAGTGCATTTTAAAAAATCAAAAGATAAAAAAATTCTTTTAGATACAAATATAACAGAAGAATTAAAAGCAGAAGGTTTTTCAAACGAGATCGCAAGAATAATTCAATCCTTAAGAAAAGAAAAAGGCCTAGTCAGAAAAGATAGGATAGACGTTTCGTTATTTATAGAAGGAAAAAACAAGAAAATTGTCGAAGATTTTTTTTTAAAAGAAAAGCAGAGAATAGGTGCAAAAAATATCTATTTTAATGAAAGAAAAGATATTCCATTTTTATTCGAAGGAAAATTCGAAGAAGGTTCTTTCAAGGTAGGTTTTTCTTTAAAAAATTAATTACTCTTATCCGAGAAAAATAAAAGAAAGATTTAAATACTTTCCTATACTAAAAAATTTATGATAGTTAAAGAAGAATTTTTAAATCGTCTAAGAAAAATTTTTGATTTAAATTTATATGAGACAAAAGTTTGGGTTTCTTTGCTTTCTCGAAGACAATCTACTGCTGGCGAGTTATCTTCAATTAGCGATGTTCCTCGTTCAAGAACTTATGATATTCTAGAAAGTTTAGAGAAGAAAGGCTTTGTTATTATGAAGGTAGGGAAGCCTATAAAGTTTGTTGCTTTAAAACCCGAAGAAGTTATTGAAAGAGTAAAGAAAAATCTTGTTTTAGAGGCAAAAGAAAAATCCAAGAGATTAGAATCGCTTAAAAAAGAAGATATTTTGGATGAACTTAACTCTCTTTTTGAAGAAGGAGTTAAATATGTTGAACCTACAGATCTTTCAGGTTCTATAAAAGGGAGTCAGAATCTTTACAACCATTTAGATATGATGATTCGAAGTGCTGAAGAAACAATAACTTTCGTAACAACTGCCGAAGGACTCGTAAAAAAAGTAGAAGTATTAATTCCTTCTTTAGAAAAAGCTAAAAAAAGAGGAGTAAAAATAAGAGTCGCAGCTCCAATAACAGAACACAATAAAAAAATAGCAAAGGATTTACAATCAGTAGTAGAAGTTAGGGATTGTGGTAATTTTAGAGCAAGATTTATGATAATAGATTCAAAAGAAGTTATGTTTATGGTTTTGGACGATGAAAAAGTTCATCCTTCTTATGATGTTGGTATTTGGTTAAATACAGAATTTTTTGCAAAATCATTGGAAGATTTGTTTGAATTAGCTTGGAATAACTTTAAGAAAGTTTGAATTTTATAAATAAACGCTATTTTAATTACTTTTACATATTTATTTTGCGACAAAGATGAACTAAAAAACAAAAATTTCTAAGTTTTTGTTAAATATTATATTTGTATTTAATATTTTAGTAAACTATTAAAGTTCCTATGTTTTAATTTTATCCAAACTAAAAACGCCAAATCATTTTTTCTAAAGATTATCAAAACATAATAAGAAAGATTAATCTTATAAATTTCTGTTAAAAATTTTCTTTTTTATAACATAAACTTCGTCACCTTTTTTTGCATTAGGTATTTTTATCCAAATAAAATCTCCTTTTTCCGCTTTTAAAACTTCTTTTTTATCTTTTTCAATTTTTTCAATTTTTAGTTTTTTAACACCTGTTTTTTTTCCAATTACATAAATTTTATCATTCTTTTTCAAACCTGTTTTATGGATTTTTACACCAGCGACTTCTATTTTTGACCAATATTTTTCAATTCTCCCAACATATTCTTTCATTTCTTTTTGTTCCCCAGAATCAGAAGAAGAAAAATCATTAACACTTGGTAATCCTAAATAAAAACCAGAAGAAAAACCTCTATTATAAACTTTTTTCAATTCTTTTAAACCACTTTCAATTTCTTTTTCTGTTAATTTTTTATCTAATGCTTTTCTATAAATTTTTGTTGTAACATAAACATACTCTGGAGAACGATTTCTTCCTTCAATTTTAAAAGCTTTTATTCCTGATTTCTTCATTTTTTCAATAAAAGGCAGAGTACATAAATCTTTTGCTGACATAACTCTATTATTCTCTAAGACTAATTCATTATTTTCTTCGTCGATAATTCGATATTTTCTTCTACACGGTTGCAAACACTCTCCTCTATTAGCGCTTTTATTAAAAAGAAATTGGCTTGTAAAACATCTTCCAGAAATAGAAACACACATAGCACCATGACAAAAGGCCTCTACATCAATATTTTTTGATATTTTCTTTATTTTTTCTAAACTTAATTCTCTTGCAACGACTATTCTTTCGGCACCTAACTTTTTGTAAAAATTCGCCGAAAACGAATTTGAAATAGAAGCCTGTGTTGATATATGAAAAGGGATTTTTAATTTTTTACATAACTCTATAACAGCGAAATCCCAACAGATAACAGCATCTATAAAATTTTTGATTTTTTTTAATATTTTTTCTATTTTTTTTATTTCATCTTCATAAATAATTGTATTTAAGGTTATATATTTTTTAATATTTTTCTCTTTGCAAATTTTATTTATTTTTTCAATATCTTTTAAAGAAAAATTTTTTGCAAAAGCCCTCATAGAAAACTCTTTTAATCCAAAATAAATAGCATCTGCCCCAGCATCAATAGCAGCTCTTAAGCTTGCAAAATCACCTGAAGGAGAAATAAGTTCATATTTTCTCATAATTATTATATTTTAGTTTTCCTTTTATTCTTTTTGTTTATTTGTAGTAATTTTAAAGTTATAACAAATAGAAAGTTATAAACACTTTTATCTTCTTTTCTTTATGGTTAAGAATTTAAAAGAACTCGATAGAAAAATTTCATTAAGTTTTCATTATGTCAAAAAAGATATTCTTCGTTTAAATGATTCTATTCAGGATTTAAATAAAAAAATCCAGCACCTTTCTTTTAACCACGCTTCTCTTTTAGAAAAGATTTCCAGTTTAGAAAAAAAACTACAAAAAAATTAGAAAATATTTATAAACTTATTTTTTCTTAATTTTTTATGAAGAATGGAATATTTTATGTCTTATTCTTATTTATTTTTTTTAGTCCTGCTTTTTCGAGCTCTTCTAATGTAAATACTTCTTTGATTTCGTGGCAGGAAAATTATTCTATCGGAGAAAAGTTGAATTTTTCTTTTTATCTTAATTTTACTGATTTAACACCTGATTATTATTTGGAATCAAGCGAAGGTCATAAGATATTGTTAAGAGATCTTTTAAGGATTAACGGAAACCCTCTTTCTTGCGAATCTTTTGGTTGTGAAAGAATTTTATCCCCATCTTCCTCACAATTTTTTTCTTCTGCAAGGATTAGGATAGTTGAAAAAAACCAATATCTAATAGGATTAGAAATAACAGATAGCAGTTTTTTAAGATTTGAAGGTTTAGATATAAAATTAAAAACTTTTTTTCCAGAATCTGACTATTCTCCACTTCAAATAAATCTTATAAACAAAGAAGCTTGGAAATTTAAAAATCAAACAAATAATTTTTTGAATATACCAAACTATGGTTGTTTTAATACTTCGAAACCTTTTTCTTATAATAAGATAATTGGCGAGGATAAATATTGTGAGAAAATTTTTATTAACTCAGAAACTTCTAAAGTTCTTTTAGGAGCAAATTTTTTAAATAATAACGAGAATAAACATTTGATAATGTCTCTTTTAGATTCTAGAAGAAATTTGTTGGGTTCTTGTAACTTCATTTCTTCTGAAAGAAATTTTTGTGATCTTTCTTTTCAAAATAAGATTATCCAAGACCATTATTTTGTCTGTATAAACTCAAATTCTTCAACAAATATTTATTTAGGATTTCAAGAAAATCAAAACTCTTGTGGTTATTTTCGTTCTTTTAGTTCATCGTCAGGTGATTATTCTATTTTTTTAATAAAACCAAAGCATGTTTCAGTTTCAGGTGAGATAAACATATTTTCTAAAGACATAACACCAGAGTCAATAAACGCAGTTAATTCTTATTTAAACAAATTTTATCGAAATAACTGTTCTAGTGGGTGTTTTATCCCTATAATTTTTTCAGGTATAAACCAAACTTTGGAAATTTCTGAAATAAAAACAAGATATTCTTCTATTCAAGGAAATTCTTTTTCTACAAAAGTGAGGAACCTCACAATTCAAAATCCAAAAGTTTCTTTTAGAGGAAACGTAAATTTATCCTTGGCTGATTTTATAGTTAATGAGAGTGGAATAAGAAATATTACTTTTTTCTTAGTAAAAGATTCTGAAAAAATTCCTCTTTTTTCAAGAAGAATAAATGTTTCTTCTGTTCCAATAATATTAGATTTATACCCAAAAAAAGTTCCTTCTTTAGTAAATGTGACTTTAAATTTAGAGTATTTTCTTAGAAATGGTTCTTTTATTTTTGTTTGGAATTTTTCTAATGATGGCATAATAAAAACAACAAACACCTCAAATGTTAATTACATTTTTAGAAATATTTCTTTATATGAGGTAGAGGTATCTATAAAAGAAAGAGAAAAAGAATTAACTAGAAAGAAATTTCTAATAGAAACCTTCTTGCCAAAGAATATAAGCAAAGATTTATTGCTTCTTAAGAAAGAGTTTAATTCAAATTTTAATAATAAGTTAGAAGAAAAACTTACAAAAACTATTTCTGATAAAATAATTGATTCTTTTAATTTAAAGAAAATTGAAAATGATCTAATTAGTTTAGAAAGAGACCTCGAAACAAAAACATTAGATGAAGAAATTCTTTTTACTGCAGAAAAGATATTTAATATTGCCGTTCCGACAGATTTTTCCATAATAAAAAAAGAAGAACCTTTTTTTCTTTTACCAGAACAAATCTCTTCCGATATTCTTAGAGTTTCTTTGAGCGAGAACGTTTCTTCTTCAGAAGAGGATTACAAAAAGTATATATCCTATTGGAGCGTGAAAAACTTAGATAATAACTCTAAAAAAAGAATTCAAGTTGTAAATATAAAAGACAACTTTAATAAAACACTTGCATCTTTTTTAATTTTAGACACTAATATTTTACCTTTAGAAGATTCTTTCTTATTAATCTCTTCTCAAAATATTTTATATTCCTCTTCACAAGGAGAGTCTATTCAAGGATTTAAAAAATTTTTATTAAATAAAGGCACAGAATCTAGGTTTTCTTTTATCTTAAACGGAACAACAGATCCTAGTATATTGGTTTTTCCAAAAGATCTTTCAAAGGTTCATTTATCTGTTAAGGAATTAGGAGTTTGTAATTTTAATAAACTATGTGAAAAAAATTTAGGTGAGAACTATAAAAACTGTAGAAGAGATTGCAAACCAGTTCTTTTAGTGATAATTATTCTTTTGATAATTTTTGTTTTTTTTATAATTGCTTATTTAATAGTTAATATTAAACTAAAAGAAAGATATGAAAAATCTTTGTTTAAATCCTCTAAAGATTTATTGAATCTTATCTCTTTTTTTAAGTCATACAAAGAGAAAGGTTTAAGTAGGGAAGAAGCGATGGATAAACTAGTTAAGCAAGGTTATTGGTCAAGAGAGCAAGCAGAATATGCAGCAAAAAAAGCTGAAAGAGAAGGAGTTACCAGCCAATTCGAATTAATTTCGATAGAAAAAATTAAAAAAATTTTAAATAAAAAATGAGTTTAATATCAAAAATAAAAGAAAAGTTTTTCAATTTTTTTAAAATAAAAAAAGAAATAAAACTAGGTTTTTATGGTCCACCAAACGCTGGAAAAACAAGTTTAGCTAACAAAATATGTCAAGACTGGGTTGGTGAAGAAATAGGAAGAGTAAGCAAAATACCTCATGAAACAAGAGAAATTCAATTTAAAGAAAAAGTTTTCATAGAAAAAGATGGAAAAAAATTAGAATTTAAAATTATTGATACACCAGGTATAGCTACTAAAATAGATTTCGAGGATTTTCTTAAATTTGGTTTATCAAAGAAAGAAGCACAAAAAAGAGCAAGGGAAGCAACACAAGGAATTATAGAGTCAATTAAGTGGTTGGAAGACATGGATGCTGTTGTTGTAGTTTTAGATGCTACACTAAATCCTTTTTCTCAGGTAAATATAACTATAGTAGGAAACCTCGCAGCAAGAAAGATACCTGTTCTTATCGCCGCTAATAAAATAGATTTAAAAAAAGCAAATGTAAAAAAAGTTATAGGTGCTTTCCCAGAATATGAAGTAGTAGGGATATCTGCAAGAAGTGGTGAAGGGATTGATGACTTTTATGATGCTTTATTTAAATTAGTCAAAAAAATAAAATGAAAAAAAATTCAAAAGACTTAACAATACATTTCATGCCTTATTCAGAAATAGCTTCTTTAGGTAGTTTAGAAAGGATAAAAAGAATTTTAGGTTTAGTTTTAGAGAATAAGTTAATTATTCTTCAAGGAAGATTAAAGCCAGAAGAAGAAACAAAACTTATAGAAAACACAATGACTCTTATAGGAAATATTAAAGATTTTCAAGGAATTGAGATATCTTCTTTATCCGGTAGTGTGGAAAAAACTATTTTTGAAAAAATAAGAAGGAATATTGTTAAAATTCTTATAGGAGAACAAGATTCAATTACTCTTATTGGTCCAGCCAATTTAGTTAAAGAAATACGAAAAGATCCTAAAAAAATAGAGTTAATTTTAAAAAGGAGATAATACATAGTTAGATATGGAACAAATAAGAAATATACAAAAAATTAAATCTTCTTTTTTATCGATTTTTTTTATTATACTTTCTCTTTCTTTTGTAAGAAGTAGTTGGGTACCTTCTGATGAAAGAGTTGTTTATTCAGTTGGGATAAATTGCGAAAAAAATGAAAGTTTTGCCAGATGGATTAATGTCAGCGCAATAAGCGGAGGAAATATTGAGATATCAAATTTTTTTGTTGTTTTTAATTCTTCTGGAAATGTTGGTAATTGTTCATTATTTGGCCAACCATTTTATAATGGTTCTTTTTGTTGTCCTATAGATTATTATTGCAATAACACTAATGGAGTTTGTATCAAGCAGATAAGGAACTATTGTGATGGTCTTTCTAGGGAAAACTGCGAAGGACAAAATTCATTATTTTTTGGTAATTTAACATTTTTTGAACTTAAACTTACAGGTTGGGAAAATTGTGGAAAAGAAATGGCTATAAACAATTCCTGTGTTAATAAAACTTTTTGTGAATGTTTTTGGCGTAATGGAAAGTGTGAGCAAAGAATAAGGGTTAATATGACTTGTTTTAATATAAATGATGGAAGGATAATTTATTCAGACCAAAAAGAATGTCAATTTATTCTTGATTCAAAGGAAGACAAATGCGCAGATTTGGGTAAGATATTAGTAAAATACCTTGCTAAAAAAGTTCCCCCAACAGCAAATATAGAATGTAATAATTTAACAAGAGAATATCCTTGTTCAAGCGTCGTAACTTTACCCTTTTTCAATTTTTTTAATTTTTTCATATCTTTATTTTTTATTCTTTTAATTTATTTTCTTGTTAAAATTAACGTTGGATAATTCTGTTTTTATGAGAAAGATAGAAACAAAAGAAGAAAAAAAATTAAGAGAAAGAAGAAAAAATATTATTTTAACAATTGTAATCATTTTTATAATGGTTTTTTCTACTTTTGCATACGCAATTTTTAGCAGAGAAGACAACCCTAATGAAAGAATAAAAATTAGAATAAATGGAAGAGATTTTTTTTATAATGGCTATGGCTACTGGTTAACTCAAAAAGAAGGAAAAAGTTTTATTTTTAACAATTTGCCAAACGAAACAAAAAATATCTATGTAGATAATTTAAAGGACCTAAATTATAAAGGAAAAAAAGTTTATTTTGTAAACTCGAAACCATCATTTTCATTAATAATTGATAATATCGAAGACATAACCTTTTTTCAAGAAGCTTGTTTAGATGAGAAATGTTCGGAAGAAAAAAATTTACCAATAAAAGATTGTTCCGACTATTTAATTATCTTCAAGGATAGCGAAGAAACAAGAGTTTTAAAAGATAAAAATTGTTTGGTTTTAGAAGGAGATAGTGAAAAAGCGACAGATGCATTTTTATATAAATTTTTAGGGATAACATAATGATAAAGAAAAAAGAAAAAAAAACAGCGAATAAAAAAAAATCAAATGAAGAAATTAATCAAAATAAACAACTAATCCGAATTCTATCTTTTTTTTTACTTTTTTTTGGATTTTTTTTAGGGAGTTATTTCTATTTTCAAAGTCAAAACTATTTTAAATATGCAGGATTAGATTTTAGAAAAGAAAAGATGGGGGAAATAAATTTTTATCATGCTAGATTTCCTATAATTTATCGAGGGCAAATATACAATATTCATAATCTTTATTTAAGAACAGACCCAAGAAAAAATAAAGTTCCGGTAAACGCAAACTTTTCTCTTTCTGAAAAAATTATTATATCCTTAGACGAGGAAATAAAAAATTGTGAAAATGTTGTTCTTGGGCAAGTAAATCTTGCCATGTTTTTATGGGCTTTTCCATGGGTTAAAAATGTTACGCTGGCTTCAACAAACAAAGAGTTGGCAGAAAGTAATAATTTTGATTTTGCAGATTGCTCAAATGCTTCAGATTTAAAAACAATAATTGTTGTCAAAAAAGCAAATAAATCTTTAATAGAAATGGAAAAAGAAAATTGTTATAGGTTCGATGTTGCTAACTGTGAATATCTTAAGGTTGCTGAAAAATATATAGTTAGTGTTATAGAGCAAATAAACTCAAACAATAAGAATGAATTATGAGATCTTATTAGCAATTTTTTTTACTATATCACCAATAACTGAATTAAGAGTTGGTTTGCCTATTTTAGTTAATTATTGCTTAAGAAACAACCTTCCCATTGCACCATATTTTTTTCTTGTCATATTACTAAATATTTTAGTTGTTTTTTTTATTTTCTTTTTCCTTGATTTCTTGCATAAAAAATTTCTTAAAATAAGTTTTTATAAAAAATTTTATTTTAAATTTTTAAAAATAATGAGAAAAAAACAAGAAAAATTCGAAGAGAGATTTTATAATTTCGGATATTTTGTCCTTATCATTTTTGTTGCTATCCCTCTACCTGGCACAGGAGCATGGACAGGTAGTTTTTTGGCATGGTTTTTTGGATTAGAGAGAAAGAAAAGCATTCTCGCAATATCATTAGGAGTTTTAATTGCAGGAGTTATTATTTTATTTTTTTCTTATAATCTTTTTTCTTTTTTATTAAAGATTTTAAAAAAATAAAATCATTATAGAAAGGAATTTCTTTTATCTTAAATATTTTAACAGATAAAAACCATACCAAAATGACAAAAATTGTAGAGAATAAATTCCATACAGCCATATGAACTTCTTCAAAAAAATTACTTTTTATTAAAAGAGCCATAAAAAAAATTCTTAAAACATTAATAATAAAAAATATCAAAAAATTAAACAAAAAAAGATAAGTTCTTTTCTTTAAATCTAAAGGAAAAGACATTATAAGAATAAAAAAGAGATAATAAGCAGCAGCAGCTACACATGCTTTTGAAATTTCTATTGGGATATTATTAAAAAAAATAAAATCATTTACAAATTGTGTTTCTCCGAATAAAGATAATAGTTTAGAAGAAAGAAAAACAGTAGGAGAAAGAAAAAGTTTATAAAAAACTATTCCGCCACCAATTCCAAATAATAAAATAAGAACATATCTTAAAAATAAAAACAAAACTTTTTTCTTCATTTAAAAAAGAAAAAAACAAACTTTAAAAATTATTCTTTTTTAGCAGATTTTATTACTAACAAGAGTATTATCAGGACGATTAAGATAATTATAGCTATCGTTAAGTAATAAGTTAAGTTTTTCTTTATATTTTCATAAACAATAACAAAGAAATTTTTCTCTTTTGGATTTATTGAAACAGAGATTTTTTGTTCTTTAACATTTATTCCATAAAGTAAATTGACATTGAATTCTTGATCTCCTTCTTTTATAGGAACAAAAGTCGCCTTTATTTTTTTAGATTGATTTGCTCCTAAAGTGAATGTTGTTTCTTCCAAAGAAGCACTGCTTGCCCAAACATCATAACCTTCTAAGCTTACTATAAAATTTTGCTGTGTTGAAAGAGTGTTTATTATTGTTAATTCAACTATTAAATCTTTTCCTACTTTTGTTTCTGTTCCATTAAATAGTTTAGCACTTATTAATGGTTGAATCAATGGCTTACACTTATTTCCAGCTACTTTGATATTATAAACACCAAGATTTTCTTTTTCCCTGTAATCATCTAAGCTTTCTCTATAATCATGTTCTAAATAAAATGTGATTCTGTAACTTTTTTCTTCTTTTCCTTCAGGAACAACAAAATTAAAGGAAACAATCTCGCTTTCATCTTGGTCAAGTTCAAATTGTTCGCTGTACAAATTAATACCTAGTTCAGAATTATAAAGTTTTACTCTCATTTTTTCTTCATCTCCAAGATTTAAGTTAAACACTTTTAATGAAATAAAACCAGAACCACCACAAGATACGAGAGAAGGCATTTCTATTATGTCGGCAATAAAGTCTTCATCAAAATCAATTGTTATTTCTTTATAATCAGAGTCGCAGCTCGTTTGTTCTTTTCCTTTTTCAAATGCTTTAATGTAAATCTTGTATCTATTGCTTTCTTCTTTTAAATCTGCAGGCAGTTTAAATTCAAAATTGAAATATTCTTCATCGTTTTCTTTTATCTTTATTGTTTGTTCTAACTCCCTTTCTCCGTCTTTTAATTCAAGGAATTTTCCTTTGACAGAATCATAAACTCCAAGCCTTACGCTCACTCTCTTGGAATCATCTGCATTATTCTCTACTTCAACTCTTATTGATATGTCTTTTAAAGGAACCCATTCCCACTCATCACCAGAAGATCTGTCTTCTACATCAACAATCTTTATATAGCTTGAAGAATTTTCACCATATTTACAAAAGGATTTCTCAAACCATATTTCTCCTGTTGCGACAACACTTCCGGAAGAAGCATTAACTTGATTTTTATAATTAGTTAAGGAACTTCCAATAGTAGAAGAATCTACATAAACAAAATATGTTTTTGTTTCTCCAGCTGCAATATTTTGTCCAGAAGTTAGAATATTATATTTTATTGTGCCGTTTTGAATTGCCAACACAACATTGTTTAAATAAACATTTCCTTTGTTTTTTACATTTATTGTTGTTGTGTTTGTTCCCTCATAAACTTTTACAGGACTACTAACAATTTCCAAGGAATAAGATGGTTGAACATTTATTGTTATAACTCCAGTTTTTGTTTCATTTATTGTGCCGTTTGTTGCATTTATAATATAATTATAATTATATACTCCAGGGGATAAATGTGCAGGTATAACTATAGAATAAGTTACATTTTTTTCTTCATTATAATTTAAAGAAAAAGGAGCATAGGAAAAACTTAAGTTTCCATTTTGGCTTTTTAATACTACATTTGTAAAATTAATAGAATTGTTAATATTTTTTATTGTTAGATATCCTCCGATTGTTGTGCTATGGTTCGCGTTTTTTGTTGTTTCTCCATTAATCTGGAAAGAAGAAGCTGAACTAAAAGAAATTAAAACTAATAAAAATAAAATTCCAAACATTCCGACGAACAACTTTTTTGTTTTTTTCATGATGTAATTTTATAGTTACAACACCTTTATAAATCTTTCGGTTTAAAAATAATAAAGTTTAAATAAATAAAAAAAAACTATTTAGTATGGTTAAATCAAAAGAAAATCTCTTTGGGGCTTATGCCTTTCTCATCGGTGTTATTTTAGCAATACTCGTCGGAATATTGCAAACAACTTTAGATATAAGGACGAGCAGTTTACCTTACATTCTTTTAGTTTTCCTGGGAATTGGGGTTGGTTTGTTTAATTTTGATGATAGAGATTCTTTTACTTTTTTAGTTGCTTCTTTGTCTTTAGTTATTGTAAGCGGATTTGGTCAGACAGCATTAGTTTATGTTTCAAAAGTCCCAATTCTTTCTTCTTTAAGTGATATCTTAGCTGCTTTAATGGTTATGTTTGTTCCAGCGACGATAATTGTAGCATTAAAAACGGTTTTTAGCATAGCGAATATAAAATAAATTATCTAAAATTAAAATGTTTCCAATCCAGTTTCTTTCTTTTTTTCTATTTTTTCAACAGAGCCTTTTTGTATATTAACAAACTGCGGGGTTGCTATAACTGTTGTTTCACCAAAGCCGGCAATAGAACCTTCCATAGCTTCGATAGTTTTCTTTATTTTTGAAATTGCTCTTTTTAATTCAATAATATCCTTATTTTTTAAGAATTTTGTATCAATAATAGCAATAGTGTATCCTTCCCTCAATGCATTTAATATATCGTTGACATCTTCATAAGCCTTCAAACTAAATGTTTTCACATAAACTTTAGATTCAGGCAATTTTACTTCAGAATCAATTTCTATAAAATCAGTACTTTCACCTTCTTCATTTTTTCTTTTTCTAAAAAAATTGAAAACCATATTTTTTTTTAATAAAAACCTCTTTTTAAACTTTTTTATATTTTTGTATTATTTATTTCTTTCATTATTTCTTTTCTTATTTTTTCCATTTGTTCAGAGTATTCTCTTTCTTGCTCTTCTATTTTTTTTATTCTTAGCGAAAACAACTCTTTTTTGTTTAAAATTTCTTCTTTTATCTTTTCTTTTTTTGATTTAATAACATATTGCCCAGCAAGAATTTTAAAAACATCTTCATTATTCTTTTCAATCTCTTTTAGACAGGTTTCAAGCTCTTCTAATTCAAGAATCATCGCTCTTTTTTCCATTAACATTTGTTCGAAGGTTTGTTCATAAATTTGTATCTGTTGAATTTTTCTTTTTGTTTCTTCACTTAAATTTTCCAATGAGAAATCCGTCATTAATCTGTTTTAACTATCTTCGGTTTATTTCTTGGTTTAAAAAAAATTCTTGAACCGCATTTAGGACAAATAAATCTTTTTTGAATAATATCGTCTTTAATTTTTTCTCCACAATCTAAACATTTATATGAGACCATTTTTTATTTAATTTTGTTTAATTATTTAAAACTTTCTAAAAAATATGCCCCCCCACTAAATTTTTTCCCGCATTTTTCACATTTCCAAATTCCAATAAAAATTCTTTTTGCTTTACCTTTACAATAAACGCATTTTTGTTTTTTTCTTTGTTTTTGTTCAATTAAAACCAATCTTTCTCTCGGTTTTCCAAAACCAGAACCGAATCTTCCGGCAGATTTAATCTTTTTTGTTTTAGCACCCATAAAAATAGCTCTAAAAATGGCTTTTTAAACTTAATGGGGTTACCCGGATTTGAACCGGGATCACAAGCTCCCAAAGCTCGTAGGCTAACCAGGTTACCCCATAACCCCTTAAACAAAATAAAAAGAATTATTTATAAATTTATTTTTTTACTGCTTCTTTTGGAGTTTTTGCTATTTGAGCAGAACTTGCCCCCTTTTTCTCTTTTTCTACTGCTTGTTGGGCTTTTTTAGCTTCTTCAGCAGCCCTTGCTTCATCTTCAGCTTTCTTCTTAGCTTCCTGTTCTGTCTTTATTTTATCGAAGAATTTTTCTAATTCAATTAATTTTTCTTTTGGAGTTTCTGTTTTTTGTGAATTAATTTCTTCGTCATATTTTCCTTTTTTAACTTCTTCGATAACTTCTTTAGGATCCTTACTTTCTATTAAAAAACCAGAACTCATAGCACTTCCTAAAATACTTAAAAGAGCTTTCTTGAAATCTTTAGCCAAAAGGTTTGAATATTTTTGTTTTGTTACAGAGATAATTTGTTCTATAGATAAATTACCACACCGATATTTTTTTCTTTCTCCAGAAGCCAATTCTATTCCAGCCTCTTTTTTTAGTAATGCAGAAACAGGAGGAGAAAGCACCTCGATTTTGAAATCTTTTGTTTTAGGATTAATATCCAACACAACTGGAATTTGCATTCCAGATAAATTTTTTGTTGCGTTGTTTACTTCTGAAATAATCTTACCCATATTTAGTCCGATAGGACCTATTTGCTGTGCTATCGCAGGACCCGGTTTCATATTCCCTCCATCAACAAGAAGTTTGATTTTCATTTTTTTAAGAAAAAAAACCTTTTTTTAAAATTAACTCTTTTCTTCCTCCCTTCTAATTACTCTTACATTATCTATCTTAATTGTTACAGGAAGAGGAATTACAGCATTTAACAAAGAAACAACAATCTCTCCTTTAATTTTATCAACTCTTAAAACTTTTGCTTGTTCATTCTTAAATGTTTCAGAAATTATCTCGACTATATCATTTTTTTCTATAGAAATCTCACTTGTTTTTGGCTCAACCATATTTTTTATTTCTTCGAAAGAAAGGCTTTTTGGCAAAATTCCTTTAACATAAGGAAGATTAAAACACGCTTCTTCAGCATTTTCTTTATTCCTAGCTTCTATGATTATATATCCTTTTAGCCCGTGTGGCCTTACAAGAGAATAAACTCCTAAATTTTTAGAGCGTACTCTTTCTGAAATAAGTTCAAAAGATTTCGTTTCCTTACCAGCATTTACTTTAACTACAAAAATAGAAGATTCTTGTTTTTCCTTTTCTGTATTAGCCACTTCTTCTTTTTGTTTTTCTTCTTCTATCTTTTTTTGTCCTTCTTTAATGATCGGTTTTTCTTTTATAATTTCTTCTTTCTTTTCCGAACCGAGATATTCAAAATCGTCTGTATTAAGTCCCATAAGTTTCCAACTAACTCTTAAAAAAATAAGAATTAGTAATAGGATAAAAATTTATATATTTAAAAAGGTTTCTATTTCCTGGGCCGTTAAGTTAACA
>CAKZRD010000018.1 GCA_937143345.1 uncultured archaeon | reverse complement strand
TTTTTCTTTCTTTTTATTTTTTGTTTTTCAAAAACGCACGCGTCAGATTAATTGCCCACCCAGAAAAGTGATTTTAACTCTACGAAATTCTTTCAGAATTTCTTGTCACGCCTTGCAGGCTCTCGGGCAAAAGCCCTCGGAAGACATAACAGGGCTTAAACAGAAAATCCTCGCTGGATTTTCCCAAATTTTTCTTTCAGAAAAACTCACGAGGTCATTACATTCCGCTCGTGCCCTTCGGGTTGTTTAAGCCCGATGTTCAACTCAATCGTGAGCCAAAACTAAAATGTAAAAAGTTAGTAAAGAGGACACTTTAAAACCCCCGACCACCCGCCCCTATTAGGAGATGTGTGCGTCTTCTTTGCTTCTTTCTTTCTAAGAAAGAAGAGGAGCCTCTTCTATTTTGTTTTTAAAATTCTCTCCATTCAATTCCCAAATCCATAAAATCTATTTCTGCAAACCTATTAAGATTTATTCTTCCTTTCCCAGTGAGATACTTAAAAATCTCCATTGTTTGAATATTTGCTACTGCTCCAGCTATTGGTCCTAAATTACCTGTTTGTTTTATATCTCTTATTTTTTCTAAATCTTTTAATGGGTCCATTCTCTTTTGATATTCTATAAAATCATCAAATGTTTTAGTAACTCCTGGAATGACAACAGGACCAACCATTCCTAAATGTAAATTATATCCTCCGGCAACGCAATAGGCGATTTCATGCTGATTGGCATATTTATCTACGATTCTAGTTGTTTCTACAACAGAGGGAGAATCAGCACAATTTACTAAAAAATCACAACCAGAAACTATATCTTCAAGATTTTGATTCGTTTAGAGAAGCGTATAATTCAATTAATGAAGTCAAAAAACCTTATTTTTCAAGAGGAGTTTTTGATGAATGTGATTCTTGCGATAAGTTAAAAACTACTTGTTCTGGAGGTCCAGCAATAGCAAAAAAATTGGGCGAAAATTTACAAGACAAAAAAATTATACAAATTAATAAAGGAGACTAAAAATGAATATAAATTTTAAATATCCTTCTTTTGCTATTGGAACTCATAGTGGATGGAATGATAAGAATAATTCTCCTACAACTAGTCTGTCTATTTCAAGGAGAATTCCTATAAAACTTAAACGGTCGCCTTATGAAGTAATTTTTTTAAAATCAAATAAAGAAATTCCATATATAATTAAATCAATTGAAGGAGAAACCGAAGGATTAAGTAGCGGTGCAGGTTCTTCAATTGTTGAAATGGATAAATTATTTTTTAAGATAAAAAGAAATGGTTACAGAAATAAAGGATTTATAGATAAACAAATTCCAGATCGAGAGTTTATAATAGATAATACTCTTTTAGAAGAAACAGATAATGAGGTTGGGGGTGCAATGAGTTATATTGATGCACAAAGAGAAATTAAGATTGAGAATGAGTTAAGTAAAAAAGGTTTTTTAATTCCTCAAAGGATAGTTGGATTATATAAAATAAAAACTCCCTTTAAAAAAGATGATGCCGTTGCAATAATCCAGCAGATTGATACTGATTTTAGAGCCGATGAACTTGCAATGATTTATTTATTTAACTTATTTTTTGATATTTATGGAGACAAATGTTTTTTTTCATTAAAGAATAATTATTTTTATTATCCGCAATACTCAATAAAAAAAGGTTTTGAATATTTTAAAAAATCTTATTCTACATTATTTTTTGAATTGGCAAAAAATATTGGGAGTATTTACAGAAAGTTTCATGATGAAGGATATCTCAGGGGGATTAGTAATTCTTGGTACGGAAATGAATTAATTTGTGAGGACGGAAATATAGGTGTTTGTGATTTAGAAAGTTGTTTTTCAAAAGAAGAAATAAATGATGAAGAGGTTTTTGAAGAACTAGCAAAAACAGATTATAATTTAGCAATAACAGCTTTTTATGATTCAATGAATTGTTTTGAAAACTCTCTTGCGAGTATAGTTGGTTCAAAATTAGTTGAAGGATTCAAAGAAGGATATAATAAAAAAGAATATAAAACATTAGACATAACTACTATTAATGATCAAATAAAAAGGTTTATTCAAAATAAGGAGAGAATGATTAAAAATGAGTGAAGAAAAATTTTTTTTTGAGGAAAATGTATTCTCTAGAAAAGATTATGAATTTACTTTTGAAGCAGATGAGGAATTAATCGAAGAAATATTAAAGAATAAGAAATCAGGAAAAGTTCTGGATTTAGGTTGTGGGGAAGCTGGAACTTCATTATCACTTGCTAAAAAAGGTTTTGAAGTTACTTGTATAGACATTTCAAAAACTGCGATTAAGAATATTAAAATAGAAGCAAAAAAAAGAGATGTAAAATTAATTGCATTTGTCGTAGATTTAGAAAAATTTGAATTTAAAGAAGATTATGATATTATTATTGGAACTGGAATTTTTCATTTTATTCCCGAAAAAGATTCTTTTAAATTGATAAATAATATAATGAAACATACAAAAAAAGATGGCTTAAATATTTTGGAAGTATTCTTACAAGGAGATCCATCTCAAGAAGAGGATTCAGAAGGATACTATTTCAAACAAAACGAATTAAAAGAATTATATTCTGATTGGAATATTTTGGATTATGAAGAATATGAAGATTATGATGAAGAAGAGGAACAAACAAATAAAATCGCTTACCTAATTGCTAAAAAATAAAATGTGTTCTTTTAGAAAAAGAACCAAAAGTAAAAGCCCCCTCTATTTTCTTTTTTTAGAAAAAAGAAACAAAAAATCTGGACTCCCCCTCGTCCTTCGGACATATAGTCTCCTTCAGAGAAATTTATTATCGTGAAAATTTAATTCTGCGTTTTCCTTCGCTTCGCTACGGAACGTTGCACTAAACCTTGGTCTTCCCTTTGGTCAGACGCGTATAACAGGGCTTAAAGGGCTCCGAAACCTTGCAGGTTTCTCCGACCCAAATTCAATTTCAGCTCTGTAAATTTCTCCAGCTCTATCGGATTTTTCAGCCATATGGGAAAAATTCTC